>CAYRFA010000084.1:0-3219 GCA_964423435.1 uncultured Gammaproteobacteria bacterium
TATTAGCTATAGTCAATCGCATGGAGAACCTGCTCTTCTTGATGCAATTGATTGGTATTACCAGCATTGTGGATATTCTTTTATAACGCCAAAAAATATTCAAATTACAACCGGCGGATCAGAAGCGATTTCCATGGCTCTTTTTAGCGTGACTAATCCAGGTGATGAAGTTATTGTATTTGAACCACTGTATGCAAATTACAATTCATATGCGGCAATTAACCTTGTGCATTTTGTTCCTATCGAAACGTCAATTGTCAATGGATTTCATCTTCCGAAACGAAGTGATATTGTGAAAAAAATATCAAAGAAAACAAAAGCCATTCTTATTTGTACGCCAAATAACCCAACAGGAACAGTATATACCAAACAGGAGATGGATATGCTCGTTGATATTGCCAAAGAGTATGGGTTATTTCTTCTTTCCGATGAAGTGTATCGGGAATTTGTGTATGACGGGACGAAACATGTATCGCTTCTATCTTACCTGCAGGAGATTCCCGAACAGGCGATCGTGCTAGATAGTTTATCTAAACGGTATAGTTTGTGCGGAGCCCGTTTAGGGATGCTGGTGAGTTTAAACGCGGATCTTATGCATGGAGTACTTCGAATTGCTCAGGGAAGGCTTTCGAGCGGGCTTGTTGATCAACTCATGGCAAGCAAACTTACAAAGGTGGAGGATAGCTATATAGAGGGTGTTCAGAAAGAATATGAAAAACGAAGGAATGTGTTATACGAAGAACTCAAAACAATCCCTGGACTAATTATTCCCAAACCAGAAGGAGCCTTTTACACCATTGTCAAACTTCCTATTGATGACGCTGAGGATTTTGCAGCCTATTTACTGACAACTTTTCGGGATAACAATGAGACCATCATGATAGCGCCTGCCACTGGTTTTTATGTAACAGTAGGGATGGGGAAAGATGAAATCCGCATTGCGTATGTACTGAATATCAAGTCATTGAAACGAAGTATCGAAATTTTGAGAAAAGCACTGATAGCTTATAAAAAGGTGTAAGATAGATCTATGGATACGACTGTTGTTATTGCCGATACAAATATTTACAATCTTCCGTTTCCGTTTTTACCAGTTACCATAACTCGGTTTGCGGATGGGGAGATCCGGCCATTTATTGAGGGTGAAGTTGCTGGAAAAAACATCATTTATATTGCATCAATGTATCCGGTTCCATCAGATATTATTTTAGAATGGCTCTTAACTATTGATGCAATGAAACGGAAGGGAGCTCAATCGATAACTGCAGTAGTTCCGTATATGCCGTATATTCGGCAAAGTAAGGTACATCGAGCTGGAGAATCGGCATCTGCAGAAGTTGTTTCAAGAATTTTATCGACATCAGGAGTAGATAAAATTATTACGTTTGATTTACATAATGATTCTGCAGTTTCGTTTTTTACTGTTCCTGTTATTCATCTATCTGCGTTATCGCTCCTTCCGTCACTTGTTTCTGTTGATCCCAGTACCATAGTTGTATCTCCAGATCAGGGTAGCGCTTCGCGGGCAAAACGTGCTTCAGAATTGTTGCACGTACCCCTTGTTACGATGGCAAAACAACGATCGTTAGCACAGGGAGATGTTGTTGAAGAGTTGAAACTGGAGGGTGATGTTTCTGGAAAAACTGCAATCATTGTTGATGATATTATTTCAACTGGAACAACTGTTATAAAAGCAGCAAAATTGTTAAAAGACAAGGGGTGCACTAAGTTGATTGTTTTTGCTATTCATGCCGTGTTTGCAGGCGACGCGAAGCTAGTACTGGAACAAACGGCTATTGATCGCATGATTGTGACAGATACCATTCCACGAGAGGCGAGTGATCTTCCAAAGGGGGCAGAAATAATTTCAGTTAAACCTCTTCTTGAACAAGCGCTCATGGTACAATAAAGCCATGAGTATTCTTCCGAAAGCAGTGTCGCATGTTGTTGAATCGTTTGAGAGACTTCCGGGGATTGGGCCAAAGACAGCCCAGCGGTTGGCGTTTTATTTACTCCATATGCCGCAAGCTGATCTTGATCGATTTGCTGAATATATGAAAGCACTGAAAGCAAATACCGTTTTGTGTGATGTGTGCAAAAACGTTACAGAAAGGACTCCGTGTCAGATTTGCGCAGATCCCAGACGGGACCACACAATTATCTGTCTTGTTGAACAGCCTACAGATGTGTTGTCGATTGAAAAAACACAAGCATTTCATGGTGTGTATCATGTACTGCATGGGATTATTGATCCTTTAAATAACATAGGTCCAGATGAGATTTACCTTTCTGACTTATTGAAGCGGTTAAGGAATCAAGAGGTAAAAGAACTTATTTTTTCCATGAATCCGACCATGGAAGGTGAGGCTACAGCTATGTATATTCAAAAACAAATTGGTGCAACCGAAGTTGCAATTACCCGTCTTGCGCATGGCATTCCCATTGGTGGAGACATTGAATATGCTGATGAAGTGACACTTAGGAAGGCTCTTGAAGGAAGAAGGAGTTATTAACCCGCCTATAGGCGAGGCAGGTATGGTACATATGATTACAAAAAACGATATTATTAAAGTGCTCAAAACTATTCCGGATCCGGAGATTAATGTCAGTTTGTGGGATCTTGGTCTTATTTACAAAATTACGGTTGGTGCAAAAGGAAACGTGTCAATTCTTATGACTCTTACCTCTATTGGTTGTCCGCTGTTTTCAACCATGGAGGGGCTTATTAAAGAAAAGATCAGTGCAACAAAAGGAGTAAAATCTGTTGATATTAATCTCACGTTTGAACCACCATGGACGATGGATTTGATGAGCAAAAAGGCTAAAATGGAATTAGGGATGAATTTATGAAACAAGCTGTTCCACGGCCACCCATCATTGGATCCTTTGAAGACATCGGAAAAGATGTTGCACGGGAAGTTACAAAAGCACCGACTGACATTGGTGAAAAAATACTGGAGAGTCTGACTGGGTCAACAGGAACCAGTAAACAACAAAATAAACCGCAGCAACAAGATGGCGCATTGGGGAAGATGGAAGAGACGAAAGACCAGCAGGTGAAAAAGTCTATTGCGCGGGCAGCACTTCAGCAACTGGCAACCCCCAGAGGGCAAGAGCAACCGGAGTATGAACAAAAGAAAAAAGAAGAAGAACAAAAGAAAAATATGGAGAAAAAACAAAAAGAAAAAATAGCAGCACAGGAGTTGCCAAAAATGAGCT
>CAYRFA010000085.1:0-3186 GCA_964423435.1 uncultured Gammaproteobacteria bacterium
TTGGTGTTGCTAAGCATAACGCAAACGTGGTATAAATTGCAAGCACAGTAACCATTATGGTACTGTGTAAACATTATGGATATTACCTCGTTCGGTCATTCGTCATTTAAAATAAAGGGGAAAGCAGCAACGCTTGTTACTGATCCATTTGATTCTTCATTTACTGGGCTCAGATTTCCGAAACATATCGAGGCAGATATCGTAACTGTTTCTCACGCTCACGAAGATCATAATGCAGTTTTCCAAATAGAAGGAAATCCATTTGTTGTATCTGGTCCAGGTGAGTATGAAATTAAAGGCATTGGCATTGTCGGTATTCCATCAGAGCATGGAAACGGAGTTAAAGAAATAAACACAATCTATCGGATTGAAATGGATGATTTGAGTATTGTGCATCTGGGAGATTTGGGCAGAATGTTGACAACAGAAGAAGTAGATGAGCTAGACGGAGTGGATATTCTGATGATTCCTGTTGGCGGAACATACACAATTGATGCACAACAAGCCGCTAAACTTATTGCAGAAATTGAACCTTCTATTGTTATTCCCATGCATTATCTCCGTCAAGGACTTAAATTTGATCTTTCTCCTGTTTCCGTATTTTTGAAAGAAATGGGACAAGAGATGGTTACTGCCCAACCGAAAGTATCGGTTTCAAAGGCAAAACTTCCAGAACAAAAGCAAATTATTGTGTTAGAGTAATGGTATGCAAAATCCTAAAGTCCCTCCGCATGATGATAGTGCGGAAGAATCAGTTCTTGGCGCCGTTTTAATCGATCGGGATGCCATGATTGATGTTGTTGAATTTCTTCGTTCTGAGCATTTCTATACAGAAGCAAATGGACACGTGTATAGTGCCATGATGAATTTGTATGAACGGCATGACCCTATTGATGTTGTGACAGTGGTGAATGAACTGAAAAAATTAGGAACACTGACAAATGCCGGAGGAGCATCGCGCATCAATGAACTGGTCAATGTTGTTCCAACGGCAGCCAATGCCGAACAGTACGGACATATTATCAAAGAGTATTATACAAAACGTCTTTTGATTTCTGCTGCAGCGGAAATAAATATGCTTGCGTTTAAGGAATCAGGAGAGGTGCAGTCCATTCTTGATAGCGCTGAACAGCAAATATTCGCTATATCTCAGCACGCGATGAAACGGGATTTTATTCCGATTAAAGATGCCCTTGCTGCTTCCTTTGATCGGCTTGATGAGCTACATAAACGGGCAGGGGGATTAAGAGGAGTGGCCACCGGATTTCATGATTTGGATATGAAGCTTGCTGGTATGCAGGATGCAAACCTTATTATCTTAGCAGCCCGTCCGGGAACAGGAAAAACCGCAATGATTCTCAATATCGCCCAGTATGTATCTGTTCACGACAAAGTACCTGTTGGAATATTTTCTCTTGAAATGAGTAAAGAAGAACTTGTGGATCGGCTTTTGGTGGCCCAGGCTGATATTGATGCGTGGAAGTTGAAAACAGGAAAACTGTCTGATGATGATTTTACGAAACTCTCTGATGCCATGGGACAACTGGCTGAGGCTCCGCTTTTTATTGACGATACGCCGGGACTTTCCATTCTAGAGATGCGGACAAAAGCCAGACGGTTGCAAATGGAATACGGAGTGAAACTCATAATTGTTGATTATTTACAACTTGCTGATCCTGGGAGACGGTATGACAACCGCGTTCAGGAAGTTTCAATTGTTTCCCAAAGTTTGAAAAATCTTGCGCGTGAGCTCAATGTTCCTGTTTTGGCATGCTCACAGTTATCTCGTGCTGTCGAAAGCAGGGGAACGAGAGTTCCTGAACTATCCGATCTTCGAGAATCTGGATCGATTGAACAGGATGCAGACGTTGTCATGTTTCTCTATCGGGAAGAGGCAGATATGACGCAGTGGGGTGAACAGATTCCCACCAAACTTCGTATTGCAAAACACAGAAACGGGCCATTGGGAGAAATTGATATGGTCTTCCGCGGCGACCGCATCCGTTTTTACGGCGTAGAACATAAACAAACAGACGTTCATCCGGAACAATAATTCTGCATGAGACATTTACTTTCCCTGACAGATCTAACGAAGAAGGAGATTCTGGAAATAATAACGCTCGCATCAAAATTGAAAAAAACGAAGCATGTGTACCGTCGTACTCCATTATTCCAAAAGACACTCATTATGTTATTTCAAAAAACATCCACGCGTACACGATTGTCGTTTGAAACGGCTATGACACAACTTGGTGGTCATGCAATTTACGTTGATGTGAGGACGACGCAGACAGCGATGGCAGATTTTCAAGATGAAATTAAGGCAATGATGCGATATGGAGATATATTGTTGTTTCGAGCACTACAATGTGACAGTGTGAAATATGCTGCGTCATTAAACACGATTCCAGTTATTGATGGATGTAGTGAGAAACATCATCCATGTCAGGCATTAGGTGATATGTTGACGATGGCTGAATATGCTGGAGGTATAAAGAAAATAAATAAAATTGCATGGCTTGGGATTCAAAATAATGTTTCTAATACGCTCAAGATAACGTGCGCAAAAGTAGGTATTGAGTGTGCGCTCATATCACCGGAACGAAATAAGGCAAGCATTGATAAAGATTTAGATGCTATGACGCTAGCAAGTGGTACTGTTTATGTAACGAAAGATATAAAAAAAGGACTTGCTGGAGCACAATTTGTTCACACGGATACATGGTTGGATATGGAATTTTTTGAGAACGGCAATGTCAAAAGCGCATACAGAAAAGAGTATGAACGAAGAAAGAAAGTTTTTCGTTCATATCAACTCAATGCGACGCTCATAAATACGTATGCGCCAAACGCCAAAATTATGCATTGCATGCCATGTCATACAGGATATGAAATCACACGAGATGCACTTGATCATAAAAACTCAATTATTTTTGACCAAGCGGAAAATAGACTACATATGCAAAAAGCATGTCTTCTGTGGTTATACGCTCATCGGTAAAAGATGATAAAATCAGAATATTGCCGAGATGGCGGAATTGGTAGACGCGCAGGTCTCAAAAACCTGTGGAGCTAACACTTCATGAGGGTTCGAGTCCCTCCCTCGGCACTAAAAACATGCTTTATCTTCAAGTGCTATAATACCCGCTAAGAGGTTAATATTATATGAGTAAAAGTGTTGAGATG
>CAYRFA010000086.1:0-3155 GCA_964423435.1 uncultured Gammaproteobacteria bacterium
CAAACATAGAATACATTTATGATACCATAACTATATGAAATTATTGCGTGTCATCAGATGGATTCCTATTATCAGCATTCTTCTGTTTGTTGCAACTGTTATGATTCTCGGATTTATGACCCCAGGATATGATCATTTCGCTCACACCATCAGCCGCCTTTCTGTAGGAAAATATGGAAACTTAGCAAATGCAAATCTCATCCAACTTGCTATTGCAGGACTTATTTTAGGCATAGAACTGGCATTTTCCCTCCGTGTTCCCCATGTGCGTTTTACCGTACTTCCCTTTTTTCTTCTGGCAAGCGCGAGTCTCATCGGTGCGGCATATTTCCCAACTGATATTCGGATGGGAGATGTACCGGTCGCACTCACCAACCTGTCAACGAATGGTCTGATGCATACGCTCAGCGTCGTATCGTTTATCGCGCTGTGCCCATTTACTATTTTTCTTATGGTAAAAGCAATGATCGCTGACCCTTCGTGGAAAGATGTGGCCCGGTGGACCGTCGCAATGGGTTTAGGATCAATGATCCTCACTGGTATTTGGATCGTATTTTATTTCTATCGACTTTATTTTACTTACCGAGGGATATTTCAAAAAGGCATTGCGCTCTGGACCCTTCTCTGGATGCTTCTTGTTGCTCTGAAAGTTGCACGAAAATCTACTTAATTTGACATGCACGTGCACCGAAAATATAGTACTTTTATTCTTGTTGACAGGCAATTTTTCACGGAGTAAAGTGAGGGTATGCAAAAAAAGATTGCGAGAGTTGTCACTGAGGAAAGTTTCCCCCGACTTTTTCAAAAAGAACTGAAAAAAGCCAAACTCACCAGCTTACCAGGTAAAGTCGATAATCTCTCAACAAAAGTGATTGGACTCTCAAATAAATTTGATGGCCTCTCAACAAAAGTTGATGGCCTCTCAAATAGAATGGATGAGATGACGGATGCGGCAAAAATCATCCGTGATAACGAACAGAATCTGAAAGACCTCGGGGGACTGAAAAACCGTTTAGAAACTCTTGATAAAATCATGGTGACTGTCGATAAAATCGCAGGTGATATGTCTGCATACCGCGAAGAACAAACACTGCATGCAAACGTACACGATCGTATTGACCTGCGCATTGACCGTCTTGAAAAACACACAAACCTCGTCCCCCTTGCTGATTAGCGTGGTATACTAGCCTCATGTGGATATATCTCGTTGGCATCATCGTTGAACTTGCAATTCTTGGTATCCTTTCATCGCGTCTCACGCAACTATCGTTTACCATGCTCATGCGATTAACTCGATCACGAAGTATTGCTATAACTATTCTCACCATCATTTTGTTTCCCGGCACGGTCATCCATGAACTATCCCATCTTTTTACTGCTGAAATTCTCGGCGTCCAAACAGGAAAATTAACATTAGCACCAGAATCAATTGAAGGAGAAGACGTCCAAAGCGGATCTGTGCAAATAGCTGTTTCTGATCCATTTCGAAGAACGCTCATTGGCATTGCACCAACAATAACTGGTGTCATTTCTCTTTCTATTCTTTCCTGGTATTTATCTCAAACGCAAATGCTCATCATCTGGATTGCGCTTCTGTACCTTATCCTCACCATTTCAAATACCATGTTTACATCAAAAGAGGATTTGAAAGGAGTTCTTCCTGTCGCTCTCACGATTGCAATTTTTACCATCACATTTTATGTTTCCGGTATCAGAATCATGTTTCCTACGCATATCGCAGAAACAATCTCCGTGATCATACAATCACTCGCGCATTACCTCGCTATCGCAGTTGCTGTTAATCTCATCGGAATACTCGTAAGTACGTTATTTCTGCTTTTGCTTCAAAAACGCCAATCATGATTAATTCCATCTTTCCCATCCGCGATCGTGTGTATTTTTTAAAAAAAGGAAATTCATATCAGGAATACCGATATACAGAACACGGAAATTCATATTTCGGAAAATTCACGAAAGAAATGACATCTCTACGAACGAACAACAAAATTGTTCAAAAACTACTTGCATCCATGACATTACCGTTTGAACGAGACATATGGAACAATGCACCAAAATCAATCCAAAACGCCCTTCTTTTTTCTTTTTTGTATCACACAACTCATCCAAAAGTCGCCAATGTAGAAATCATGAATTGGCTTACCGTTCCGTACTTTGCGAATCTTTATATAGAAGGAAGAAAAAAAAGATCACTGTTTATGGTACATGGAAACCACAAAAAGAACTTGCGGATCGGTCATATCCATTTCACCTACGATATTCTTGACAAAAAAGAAACATACTGTATTCACTGGGACATCGGCGCATCACGATTTTCCCCATCCATCCTTATCCACTGGCTGTTAGACGATATGAGTTCATAATCAATTAATGATTTGCTGAAGCAGCATCGTATAATGATCTTCCACATACTCAGGAGTAATCCGTCGACTAATTTTTGTATCAAGTTCTTGACTATCGATTGTATCAATTTGCCAAACCTTTCCATCAGAAAATTGATAGGTTATTCTCTTACCATAATATCCTTTATAATCATGAAGTTCCTCTATTTGAACAACTTGACATCCTGCATGTCTCATTGCACTTTCTAGCATCTCATAAATATACTCTTGTGAATCAAGATTCGACGTTGTTATCCATACGGGCGTTGCATGCGCAATTCCATACAAAACCATACGATCGATAATCTGTAAAAAAACCTCTGATGCTCCACGCACATCAGGTTGCCGAAGCAACACCACATCTGGATTTACTTCCTCTTCTATCCAATTCCATGTCTCTGGTGCTGTTGCATCGTATCTTATATCAAACCGTTTAAAATTCTTGATATCTGCATATTAAGTACCACCAAGATCAATTCCAATATATCGTCCCGTCTTACCCTCCTCTACAATCGCTTCTATTATCCCCGGTCCTGGCTCTCCCATGCCGCTTGCAACATCTAACACAGTGATGTCGTTTTCAACAAGCGGACGCGTATTCCAATGAAGCATCCAGATTCCTAGCCTACTGAACCGCTTTCTGTCCCACTCATCTGGAATCATCAGGTCCTCAGCTGGTATTTGTCCCATAAAAAAAGGACCTCTTCGGCCCTTTGGTATACCCTTTTGTCTTTCTTGACTCATGGATGTGTTATT
>CAYRFA010000087.1:0-3103 GCA_964423435.1 uncultured Gammaproteobacteria bacterium
TCCCCCGGCAGGATTCGAACCTGCAACCTTCTTCTTAACAGGAAGCCGCTCTACCATTGAGCTACAGGGGAAACATATTAAATTGTTAAAATTTGTTTATAGAGAGAAAGCCGCTCTACCTCCGCCAGCTGGCGGACTACAGGGGAACGAAATAATTCACCTGTCAGTGAATTAAACGTTCTCCCACGCTTATATTGGCAAACAATATATTGTGTGGGGAATGTTAACGAACGTCAGTATTATACTACAGGAGAACATTACCTATCCATCCCATGATTTTCTAAATTTAATAAGTTGGCATTTTCAAAAAAGGTGTAATGTGCTATCCTCTAGGATGTGAGTACGAGAGGTGAAATTCCTATCGACCTGCACATAACTCCCATTGACGGAAGAAATTACCACAAGATAAAAGTTCTTTCAGAATATTTTTCAGAACGTGCACTCAATCAAGAACGGATATTTGTTGAGGTTCAATATCTGATCTGGCTATCGAAATATAACGTAATACAAAAATTATCAAAAAAAGAAATAGCAATACTTTCTTCTATTTCAGTAGATTATACGCGAATCCATAATATTGAATCGCAGGTGAATCATGATGTAAAAGCAATTGAACTGTATATTCAGGAAAAACTATCAAATACAACACTCAAAAATATCGCGAGCATGGTACATTTTGGACTTACCTCAGAAGACATTAATTCCTGTGCATACGCCAGATGTATCGATAGAGCAATGGAAAAAATAATTTTACCAATTATAAAAAAAATTCATCTCGCTCTGCAAAAATCTGCAAAGATGTATAGAACTCTTCCCATGCTTGCACGTACTCATGGACAACCGGCAACAGGAACAACATATGGAAAAGAAATCGGGGTCTATACATGTCGACTGAAAAAATCTTTTGATCATCTGAAATCAATCCACATCGGAGGAAAATTATCCGGAAATGTCGGAACGCTTAATGCGCACATAGCTGTTTTTCCTCACATAGATTGGCTTACTTTTTCAAAATCATTTCTCAAACATATAAACGTTGAACCAGAAATGGTGTCAACACAAATAACGCCGTATGATAGTTACATTCGACTATTTCAAAATCTTCTGCACGTAAATCTTATTCTTCTTGGATTTTCAAAAGATATGTGGCTATATACTATGCTCGGATATTTGAAACAAAAAAATGTTTCAAAAGAAGTTGGATCAACTGCACTTCCTCATAAAATCAACCCAATTTACTTTGAAGGCGCTGAAGGAGGATTTGAACTTGCTAATTCCCTTTTTGAACTCTATATCCGAAAACTTTCTTACTCCCGACTCCAAAGAGATTTATCTGATAGCACAGTACGCCGTTCTTTTGGAATCGCATTTTCTTACTCTCTTCTTTCCTACCAAAGTATTCTAGAAGCAATGGAGAGAATTGAACCAAATGAAATGTATATGAAAGAAGATCTCTTGTCACATTATGAAATAGTATCTGAAGCAATCCAAAATTATCTTCGTACAAAAGGCTTTCAAGATGCGTACGAAAAGACAAAACACTTTTTCCGCGGGCACATAACAGCTCAATCGGATGTTCATGACTTTATATCAACACTATCAATTTCTCATAAAGACAAAGAGTATCTCCTCACACTGACTCCCTTTTTATATACAGGACTCGCAAGTAAAATTGTAAATACCTATGTTTAAAAATAAATTTCCGCTCGTTGTTGTTGGCGCCCAATGGGGAGATGAGGGCAAAGGAAAAATTGTTGATGTTCTTGCAGAACAAGCTGATATCGTCATCCGATATAACGGAGGAAATAATGCAGGACATACCGTTGTCGTCCGAAACGATATTTTTAAACTATCTCTTCTCCCGTCAGGAGTAGCACAAAAAAAACATCTCGTCATCGCGCAAGGATGCGTCGTTGATCCTAAAACACTTCTTGATGAAATTACGATGATTAAACACCATCATCTTCCGATCCATTTATCTATCGATCCACGCGTTCATCTCGTCATGCCATATCATAAAGCACTTGATAGAGCTACAGAATTATGGAAAGGAAAAAAGGCGACAGGAAGCTTGCATTTAGGAATTGGGTATTGTTATGAGGATAAAAATAATCGTTTTGGCATACGACTTGATGATCTTAATCACCCTCAAATATTTAAAGAAAAAATAAAAACTATTTCTTCTCTACATCTCAAACGCATTCAACATGTGTATGAGCAAAAAGAATCATTTAATATTAACGAAATTTTTAACACGTATATTTCCTATGGTAAAAAACTTAAACAATACATTGAAGACACCTCAATGTTAGTTGAAAAATCTTTAAAAACAAAAAAAGTTTTATTTGAGGGAGCCCACGGGACACTTCTGGATCCGGTCTTTGGAACATACCCCTATACCGTAGCTATCCATACCATATCAGGAGGAATATTTCCTTATGTTGGGATTTCTCCACGAGCTATTAATTCACTTGGTATTGTGAAAGCATATACAACGCGTGTGGGCAATGGTCCATTTCCAACAGAATTATTTGATGTAACCGGAGAAATCATTCGAAAAATTGGTCATGAATTCGGAACTGTTTCAAAACGACCCCGTCGCTGCGGATGGCTGGACATTCCAGCGCTTCGAACAGCTACTAGACTTTCCGGATTTACGTCACTCGCCATAACAAAACTTGATGTATTAAGTGCACTAACTACTATTAAAGTATGTATTTCATACAAAATCAAAAACAAAAACTACACAGAAATTCCTGCATCAACATATGAATATGAAAATTGCAAACCAATCTATAAAACATTCAATGGATGGAGAAAAGACATCTCAAAGATCAGAAAGTTTTCTGATTTACCGAAAGAAGTAAAAGCGTATATAAAATTTATTGAAAAAGAACTGAACGTGCCGGTGACGATGCTTTCAGTTGGAGCTGAAAGAAAGGATACAATACTCTTATGAAATTTGATGAAGGATTTACCTATGACGATGTACTTTTGGTTCCACAACGATCGTTCATTGATCATCGGCATGAGATATCACTTACCACTAAACTCACCCGTTCTATTTCCATGAATCTCCCCTTTATATCAGCAAATATGGATA
>CAYRFA010000088.1:0-3049 GCA_964423435.1 uncultured Gammaproteobacteria bacterium
TTCCTATCACCATTTAATTCACCAAGTAAATATTTACTGCTTGCAAATATGTTAAGGGGCAAAAAAGTAAAAGCCGACAATAATCGGATCCTTACAAGCTTGTATTATATGGAAACTACTACGACTCCGTCAAGGATGAATCTGCCGAAGGATATCATATAAAATAATTCCAGTTGAAACCATGACGTTTAATGATGTATTAATTCCAAACATCGGAAGCTCCACAATAGTATCAACCTGCTTCAATATGTCTTTTGATATCCCGTTTGTTTCATTCCCCACAACAATTGCTATAGGGAATGTATATTTCGCTGTTTGAAACGGAATGCTTTTTTCATCCTGTTCAACCGCAACTATTTGGCATTTAGCACCTGCCTCGCCGGCAAGGCGAGTTTGACATTTTTCGATTGCTTCTTTTGCAGTCGAAACATACTCCCAATCCACCCAAGCCCACGTATTAATCGATGCTTTTTTTATTCTCGTATTCGGTGGGGTTTCGGTCGCGCCGCATAAATAAACTTTTTCCGCCGCTACTGCATCTGCAAGACGGAAAATCGATCCGATATTATACGTATCCAATACGTTATCAAGAATTATAGTGATGGGATTTTTTTTGATTGCTTTTGCTCTTTCGCAATCGACCGGTTGAGTGCGAAGTTCTTTTGCGTTTAATTTCATTCTTCCTATTATACCGCTTCGTTTTACTTATGTCTTTATACCAACGAACAACGATAAAACCAATAACCCATCCGAGTAATCCCCCAACAATGACATCAATAGGATAATGATGGCCGAGGTATATGCGCGATAAAGAAATCAAAATTGCAAGCACGTACAAACCTTTTTTCCATTTCGGTTCTATATATGCAAGTACAGTCGCTAAGGCGAACGCAGAAGCTGCATGCCCTGATGGAAATGAATACCCAAGAGGAAATCCGCCAACGACAATGGCAGCATCAAGCGCAGATGATGGACGAAGTCGCGCAACAAGAGGTTTTATGATGAGTTCCGTAAGACTCCATGTCATTCCTCCAGCAAGTCCAAGAGGAATAAACAATCGATGGTCTTTTGATTCTTCTTTCAAAACAAGGATTGCTCCGAGAATAAACCACACAATACCTGCAACTCCAATACCAGATAAAAAGAGTGCAAAATAATCAATAAGTCCATTATGCGGCAGACGATTAATTAAAAAAAACAATTGTATGTCTAAAAACAATAACCAATTCATTTTGGTGTTGGGGTAATAAAAATAATCTTAATTGCATTATCAGTTGGAATGGGAGAAACAATCTTTTTTCCGGTCACGACAACCCCAATAATTATCAAGATGAGAGCAGCAACACCAATCAGAATCGAAATAGCTGCTATTGTCTTCGTCCGCTCTTCCATATTATGAGTATATCATTTTATATCCTCTTTTTTCCACGCAGCAAATGTGCACGTCGGGTAATTGCCGCATCCGAAAAATGTCTTGCCCCGGCGTGTTTTCTTTACCGTCATGTCACTTCCGCATTTTGGACACTTTCTGTCAATTGTTTCCGGTTTTTGTTTTGTATACGTGCATTTAGGAAACGCACTGCAGGCATAAAATTTCCCATACCGACCAGTTCTGATAATAATCGGTGATCCGCATAACGGGCATTTCTCATCTGTTTCTTCTACCGGCGATTTAATTTTCTCAGCAGTTTTCATTGTCGTATCAACGGATGCAATAAACGGATCGTAAAATGCTGTAAGTACCGACACCCATTCTTTTTCTCCTGTTGCAATAGCATCGAGATCCGCTTCCAGTTTTGCAGTAAACGGAAGATCCATAATCTTTGGAAAATATAAAACCAAAAAATCAGTTACCTGCATCCCAAGTTCGGTAGGAACAAGTTTTTTTTCTATTTTAGCCACGTATTGCCGATCAATAATCGTTGAAATTGTTGGCGCATAGGTCGAAGGTCGTCCAATATCTTTTTCTTCCAGTGTCTTGATTACACTCGCCTCAGTATACCGAGGCGGCGCTTGCGTTTCATGAGAAATGACGTTTGCTTTGGTAAGAGTAACCGTATCTCCAACAGAAACAGACGGCAACACCATTTCTCCATTTTCATATCCCGCAACTTTCAAAAATCCGTCAAACATAATGACAGATCCCTGCACACGAAATACATAAAAATTGGAACTAGTCATTGTAATTGTTGTTGAATCAAACAATGCTTTTTCCATTTGAGAAGCGACCGCTCGCTTCCAAATCAGTTCATAGAGCCTGACATGGTCATGATTAAACTCTGGATTATTTTTTAATGCTTCATCAAGAAACGTCACATCGGTAGGCCTGATTGCTTCATGCGCCTCTTGAGCAACTTTTGATTTTGTGTGATACACACGCGCACTTGCAGGAATATATTTTTTTCCGAATGTACGTGCTATATACTCTCTTGCTTCACTCATAAACTTCGTTGATAAATTGAGGCTATCGGTCCGGTGATATGTAATGATACCTTCTTCATACAGTTTCTGTGCCAGCTGCATAGTCTTTTTCGAAGAAAAATATAATTTACGCCCGGCATCCTGTTGTAATGTGCTCGTGGTATATGCCGCAGATGGATTTCTGGAAATTTCTTTTTTCTCAACTGCGCTGACTGTATACGGTTTTTTCAAATCTCCAATAATTGCATTTGCCTGATCTTCCGAACGTATTGTTGATGATGTTGTGGTATATTTTCCGTCAAATAGTTGAAGGACAATCTGCTTTTCATATGTTTCTTCCTCATGAGAAATGAGTTGAGCAGTTATGGATCCCGACGAGTCGGGATGACAAACAAACTCACCCTCGATTGTCCAATATGGTTCTTTTGTAAATTTTTCAATTTCCCTCTCTCTCTCTACCAAAAGTCGGACGGTCACTGACTGCACGCGACCTGCTGACAGCCAACGTTTGGAAAGTTTTTTCCATAAAATAGGAGAAAGTTTGTAACCAACCAACCGGTCAAGTATACGCCTCGCTTGTTGCGCTGAAACAAGCTTCACATCAATAACTCCCGGATGAGCAAGCGCA
>CAYRFA010000089.1:0-3048 GCA_964423435.1 uncultured Gammaproteobacteria bacterium
TATTAAACTGCACCCGGTATCCTTGGAAGATTCTAATTTTCCCGTTATCCATTTTTACCGGAATGGTGACATTGAGGATTCGTTGTGGTTGTTTGAGAATTTCTAGTTTCTCAGTCACTTTTGGATCGGACTTCCCGATGAAACTCGCTGCTTTTGATAATTGCGCCATTGCGCTCTCGAATGGATTTATCATACTCTGTTTCCTCCTAAAACATCTCTGTTTTTATATAGTCCTCTGGGACTTGGTGGGCAAGAAGATCAGTTTTTACATCACTAATCATATGCCGATTCCCACATAAATAAAAGGTATGAGTTTCAATGGTTAGTATTTCTTCTCGAATATGTTCCGTTACATGCCCTTTTTTCCCTTGCCAAGAATCACTTGGTTTAGATAAAACAATAGAATAGTGAAAATTTGGATATTTCTGTTGCCAACCCTCCAATATATCCTTCCAAAAGATATCCTCCTCATGACGCAGTCCCCACAAAAGAACAATGTTCTCTTTCCCGCCAGAAGTAAGATATTCCTCTATCATCGTCCGAAATGGTACGATTCCTGTTCCTGTTGCAATAAAAACAACGGATGTCGTAGGAATATCAAGATAAAATGTTCCAAGTGGTGCAAGAATTTCTATTGCGTCCCCCACATTTTTCTCCAAGAAAAACTTTGATCCCGGTCCCATCGGAGTCACATCCACAACAATTTCAAATTCTTTTGGATTAATACACGGAGAAGCAAATGAATATTGCCTGCGCGTTTGGTTATCGATGATAAACGTTGCATACTGACCAGGCATAAATGTCATTTCCCGTGGTACTTGAAATGTAAATTCATATACATGCGGAGACAATTGAAGTTTATTAGTAACCGTTGCTGTTTGTTGAAAAGGAGATCCCATGTACTGCATTATACTATAGTCTTATGTTATGATTTTACTATTGCCCTATGATGTATAAAATCACATTTTTTCGTTTCCAAGTAACAACTGACGACTGGAAACGGTTTTATGAGACGATTTTCTCTGTTGCATGGGGCGTCAAAATCACTATTATTCGCGTTGGACGGAAAATCGATTTCTATATTGAAAGTAGTAAAAAGCTCGATGCACTCAATAGCCACCTTTCCCCTTTTTATCTTTCTTCCGACTTAACCAGTCAAGAACAAACGATTCTCCAGTCAGAACCAACAGCAACGATGCGCGTTGTTCCGTTTATATTCACGGATCCATTTCTCCACATGCTTGAAAAATTCAGCGTAAAAGAAAAAGAAATCTTGCGCATTTCATTTTCTCTTCATAAATATGATCTTGTTAAATTTATGCCCATATATACGGTGTGGTATGCAAAAAATGGCGCTGTTTGGAAAACAACGGCATATAGCCCGCTTCACAACCCGGTATTTTTGGATTTTGACGTATCAAATACCATTCAAGCAGAAATCACCAAAATTAAACCGGTGCTTGCAGCTAATTCCATGCATTTTCAAGGATTTCCAGAAGGCATTCTCGATCTTCCGGAATTCCAAAAAACAGCACAATTTTCTGTCTCATCCTATGATTTCTGGCGCCATTCACTCGTCATTGGTCAAAGTGGAAGCGGAAAAAGTTTTCTTCTCAAACTTCTCATTGATGACATTGCTAAAAAAACAAATGATGACTATGCGATCGTACTCGTTGATCCTCATGCAAGTCTTGAACAACTGGTCAAAATCAAGCGGCCATCAAAATCCATTAATTTCAAAACAATCGGCACTGATCTTTTTGTCAATGTCGGTCAACCGCTTCTCTCAACAGAACTCACCATTGATCTATTTTCAACCATATTAAACGTCCATGAAAATCAAAATATGGAACGCGTACTCAAATATGCGCTCCAAGCGCTCTATACCATGAATAAAATGGATGTA
This sequence comes from uncultured Gammaproteobacteria bacterium, assembly GCA_964423435.1. Classification (GTDB taxonomy): domain Bacteria; phylum Patescibacteriota; class Microgenomatia; order UBA10105; family UBA927; genus CAIJMI01. The sequence goes on from CAYRFA010000089.1 coordinate 1,907, forward strand.
CTCACACTTCGCACCCTTCTTACTGATGCTGTTGAAAGAAAACAAATCCTCAAAGACCTGACAGACACCAATATCCTCAAATTTTTTGAAACGGAATATCAGACACTCGCCACCTCACAGTATCAAACCGCAGTGCTTCCCATTATTAATCTTCTCTCGGAGCTTGATTTTATTAATTCGGTCACAAATAAAGTCAATTTTGTTAAAGAGCTCCAAAACAACTTCCTTCTATCCTTCCCCATTAAACAAACGGACCTTGGAAAAAACATAACAAAAATCATTGGCGGAGCAATCATACAACAAGTTTTTACGATTATGCAGGCGGGCCTGGTCAAGAAAAAAGTCATTCTTATTGTTGATGAAGTATCAGTGGTGCAATCCCCATCTCTCATTCACATCCTTTCAGAAGCACGAAAATTTGGCCTCACCGTCATTCTCACACAACAATATCTCATGCAAGTAAGTGCAGGAGTATTACAAAGCATTCTTGCAAATACCGTCAATTATTTTATTTTCAAACTATCCCGCGAAGATGCCGAGATTGCAGCGCGCAATGTCACCTGCAATATTGATGAATATTTCCTGGAAAAGAAAAATGACCCAAAAGAATCGCTGGAACTGTCTATAAAGCTCATGACGGATCTTAATCCTCGGGAAGTTATTGGCCGCGTGCTCGCAAACGATCGGTATAGTGATGCATTTAAAGCAAAAACAGTACAAGCAGGTATATAATGGAGGTACACATATGATAAGTAAAGTTTTTTTAGATATTTATAACGCCGTATGGAAAGAAGTGTTCCCTGATATCACTCCCCTTCCGATTGACACATTTAAAACAATTTTCACCAAAGATTTGCTCTTACCTGTTCAAAAAGAATGCATCGTCAAGAAAACTCCTATTTACATCGGAAAAGAATACACATACAAACGTTTTATCAGTGACGAAGCGCGTTGGGAACGCATCAATGTAGACAATAACATGTCTCCAAAAATACCCGTATCATCTCTTGCAGATATCGTTCCGAAAGTGCAGGAGTTTGCATTTTTTAAAGGATCGAGAACGCAAAATTCAGACGTTGTGGAAGAGTCAGATGATATTCATTCATCAAGTTACATCTACAATTCTGAACATATCTACAATT
>CAYRFA010000090.1:0-3039 GCA_964423435.1 uncultured Gammaproteobacteria bacterium
AACAAAAAGGATATGGAAAGCGAGCTATTCACTATCATCTCCGCGATTGGACGATTTCCAGGCAGCGATATTGGGGAGCGCCAATTCCTATGGTGTATTGTGAGACATGTAAATGGGTGGCTGTACCAGAGAAGGATCTTCCGGTTCTTCTTCCTGATATTGCTGATTACAAACCCAGGGATGACGGAGTGGGACCATTGGCTAAGCACAAGGAATTTTATGAAACGATCTGTCCTACATGTGGAGCACCTGCACGCCGTGAAACCGATGTGTGTGATACATTTTTGGATAGTTCCTGGTATCACCTCAGATATCCATCTGTAGCTTCAAAAACAGCAAATGTAAAAGCATTTGATGAAGAAATTACTAAAAAATGGTTGCCTGTTACGATGTATACAGGCGGTGCTGAACACTCAGTCCTTCATCTTATGTATGCGCGGTTTATCGCTATGGCTTTGCATGATATGGGTTATATTAGCTTCGAAGAACCATATACCAATTTTTTTGCGCATGGACTGGTTATTAAAGACGGTGCCAAGATGAGCAAAAGTAAAGGGAATGTTGTTAATCCAGATGAATACATTAAAAAGTATGGTGCAGATGCCCTCAGAATGTATTTGATGTTTATGGGACCATACTCAGAAGGAGGAGATTTCAGGGATACTGGTATGGAAGGTATGTACCGGTTTCTTGGACGTGTTTGGCGCTTAGTTATGGAGAGTGCTAACATGAAATCGGTAGATAATGACGCTGTTATTCACAGAGAGTTACAAAGAGCGATACAACGTGCAACTGACGATTTGCCCAAACGACGGTATAACACAACCATTGCCGGGTTTATGGAGTTTGTAAATGCCGCAACAGATGCAAAAAAACCATTGGGAACTGAAGATGCCAAAGATTTTGTAAAACTCTTTGCTCCATTTGCACCCCATGTGGCAGAAGAACTATGGTTTCGTCTTTGTGGCGAAAAAATGGAAGGATATGTCTCGGTTCACAAACAACCTTGGTCGATGTATGATAAAAGCCTATTAGTAGATAGTTCGATACAGTTTGTTGTACAAGTAAATGGAAAGATACGGGAAACTCTTACTGTTACTCCAGAACAGGGGAAGGATCAAAAAGTCATTGAAGAGTTGGTCAAGAAGAGTGAGCGCTTGAAAAAATATTTGACTACACGACCCCAAAAAATTATCTTCATTTCCGGCAAGCTTATCAATTTTGTTGTATAACTAGTTTATATATGGGTGAAGTGAAATTACTGCCACTCGAGTATCGAGTGCCCCTCATATTAGTTGGTATAAGTATCTCTGCATTGGTATTTGCTATTTTCCTATACGTTAAAAATACACAGAGTGTTGAACCCATCCGGTTTTCCAGTGATGAAAAAGTATCATCAGAATCAGCTAAACTCATAGTTGATGTGTCAGGAGCAGTCAAAAATCCCGGTGTGTATACGTTTGTCTATGGAAGTAGGGTATCGGATGCAATTATTGCGGCCGGCGGTTTTTCAGATAAGGCAGATTTGGATACTATTGCCATTCAGATAAATCAGGCAAGTATCCTATCAGATGGCGCTAAAGTATATATTCCCGCACAAGGAACAACAAATCAACAGTCACCAGTATCTCAGGTATTATCCAGTAAGACTATCAGTGTCAATACTGCAAGCGCTGACGAGTTGGATACGCTTTCGGGCATTGGTCCTGCCACAGCAAAAAAGATTATCGATAACCGGCCGTATTCGCGCCTTGAAGATCTTGTGACAAAAAAAGCAATTGGACCGTCATTGTTTGATAAACTGAAAAATCAATTAACACTTTAATATGCCAACGCTTGCGACATTTGTAGACATTATCAATCGGGTTCTCCCAGAGCCGCATGCCGGACTCTTGTCCGGTATTTTATTTGGCATAAAAGCATCAATTTCAACAGATCTCTATGATGCGCTTGTTGTTACTGGTACGCTCCATATTGCTGCATTATCCGGGATGAATATTACTATCCTAACTAAGCTTTTTTTTAGCGCTTTCAACTTCCTACTGCCAAGACGCATAAGTAGCATTCTCACGATGGGAGTGATAGTGGGGTTTGTGTTTTTTGTCGGACCCTCTGCAAGTATAATACGGGCCGCCATTATGGGATGTATTACAATATTAGCTGGACTATTTGGGCGCATGTCTCTTGCACTTCTGACGTGGGCAATTACCATTGCCATCATGTTATGTGTTCATTTCCAATGGATCGGGGAAACATCCTTTCAATTATCAGCGCTTGCATCTCTCGGGATGATTTTGTTTGGAAGGTTTAAACAGGACGGATCCTTTATTACGCTGGTTAAAAATGAATTGACGACGACGCTCTCTGCTCAGGTGTTTACTATCCCACTTATTTTGTTTACGTTTGGACGAATTTCTTTGATGTCTCCCGTCACTAATATTTTAATTGGATGGACAATTCCTATTATCACAGTGTTAGGATTATTTGTTTCATTACTTGGGTGGCTCTGGTTACCGATAGGTCAACTACTCGCATGGGTAACCTGGGTTTTTTTGGAATGGCTTATTCAAGCGGTAATATTAACGAGTAAAATACCGTTTGCATCTATTGGGAAATAGAAATTATATCGGCTAGACTAACTATATCAAACACTACCTGTCTATGGCTAAATGTCCGCGGGAAAAGAGACAGGAAAAAATATAATATAAGATAGTAGATAAAGCACCGTGCGGGAATTAAAAAAGTTAATTGAAGACAATGATGCGTCAATTATTGAAGCTTGTTTGTGAAAACTATGTTTAATCTGAAAAAGGGCTATCTTGTAAGCGGTATTATTACAGGCTGTATATTACTGTTCACTTTTTTCTCGCAACTTCCGGATGGAAAACTACATATTGTCTTTTGTGATGTCGGACAAGGGGATGCAGCATACATCAAATTTCCAAATGGGAAAGATATGCTTATCGACGGCGGGCCAGGAGGAAAAACGCCAAAGGTTCTAGGATGCCTTGGGAAGTACATGCCTTTTTTTGATCGAAC
>CAYRFA010000091.1:0-3006 GCA_964423435.1 uncultured Gammaproteobacteria bacterium
AATTATACTATACTGCTTGCAATATGTTTTCAGAGGTTATTCAACCAAGGCTCCCAATACCCGATGATCTTAATGACCAGTTAGCGAATTCTCAATTAAAAGTAACTCACACGGAGTGGTTGCGACAAGTTGTTCCTCAATTAAGATTGGATGCATCAAAATTAGTTTGCGCATTTACACTAGGAAATATGATGGGAGATGATGGAAATGAATTTGTTCCTCCGATTGTGAGGGACGTTTCAAAGGCATCTCGATCCAAGGAGTCAGTGTTAATTCTGTTGGATTTGGAGGCAAACGTGCCGGAACTGCCTGGATATTTCAGAAAACACATACAAGAAGTGAGAGATCAACTAGTCGGATTTAATTGGACAGATATGGTTGAATACGATAATGCACGAAATCTTTGGAAAAGAGAAATACGTGATTATACAATAAATCAAATTACTTCTGATATTTATTTGCAATCTGCCAGGGAATATGAGAAACATCATTATGAAACCGTGTCTCGGTATTGGAATAATTTTTTACACGGGACACCTCTGGATGCTGATTATTAGTGAGTTTTTAATTTATCACCGCAACAAAATTCAGCCTACGTCGAAAAATGTTGTAGTAAATCCCATAATTCACATGGTATTTATTTAGCTTCGTAAGGCCTGGCCTTGCGAAGCTAGTTTTTAAACATAGGAATTATAAGATATTATGGAGTCAATTCGAGAAATGTATAGGTATATTTCCCATCTGTTTTTGTTTGATTGGATATAATTTTTGAAAATCGAGAGTAGTCTGGGAAATAGGTGTCGGCGTCAAAGGTACCTTTGACCTTCGTTAGATAGAGTTTATCAGCCTGTTCAATTGCTTGTGCATAAATCGACGCGCCGCCGATGATAAATGTTTCTGAATCGTGTGACTTCTGGATTGCTTCATCAAGTGAGTGGCTGATGATACAGCCGGGAGCTATGAATGTGCTGTCATTAGTGATAACGATATTGATTCGATTCGGCAGTGGTTTTCCAATGGATTCGTATGTAATTCTACCCATGATGACCGTGTGACCGGTTGTTAGGGTTTTGAATCGCTTCATATCATCCGGAATATTCCACAAAAGCTGGTTGTTTTTCCCAAGCTCCCGATTGTCACCAATTGCTGCAATGATAGCAAGCATTAAAAACCTCCCACAACAGTGATGTCACCTTTAATTGGCGGGTGATATTTGTAATTTTCGATGGTGATGTCTTCAAATTTAAACCCATCGATTGTTTTGACGTCAGGATTTAACTTGAGAGTCGGGAATTTGTATGGTTTCCTCTTGAGCTGTTCCCTGCACTGTTTCAAATGGTTCTCATAAATATGCACATCTCCGAATACATGTACAAATTCTCCGGGTTTATATCCTGTTACTTGTGCGAGCATCATGGTTAAAAGTGCGTAGGAGGCAATATTAAATGGCACTCCAAGGAACAGATCTGCGCTTCGTTGGTACAGAAGGAGTGATAGTTTATCTCCCGTGATATTGATATGAAACATCGTGTGGCAGGGGGCAATGACCACGGAGGCACTGTGCGAACCGCTCATTTCGTAAATACATCCGGCATTCCACGCGCTGATGATGTAGTGTTTTTTTTGCGGATACTTTTTTATTTTTTCAATAGCCCATCCGAGCTGGTCAACAGTATCCTTTCGTCCTGTTACCCAGTGTCGCCATTGAACTCCATATACAGGACCGAGTTCTCCCCATTTGGCAAGAAATTTTGGATCTATTTTTGCTTTTTCTATAAATGCCTCATAAGTCATAGATTTCGTTTTTCCATCTTTTACTGCCCATTCGTATTTTTTGTATGCCCATTCATCCCAGATGTGAACATTGTTATCGACGAGATATTTGATATTTGATTCACCTGATAAGAACCAAATAAGTTCGTGAATAACACCGCGCGTAAACATTTTTTTTGTGGTTAAAAGAGGAAAACCCTTTGAGAGATCGTATCGACAGATTCTCCCAAATACACTTTTGAGTTTTACTCCTGTTGAGTGGGAGACTTTCCACTTTCCATGTTTCATGATGTCAGCCATGAGGTCGAGATACTGATGTTCTGGATGTTTTGCTTTCATTTTTTTCTCCTTATTGTTTGGGCAAGTGATCAATATGTATTTTTGATAATGTCATGAGATACACCATACTGATGATACCACCTAAGAGTGCAAAGAAGGTATGAGCACCTAAAACTTCGGTAATTGAGGCAGACAAAAACATAGGAATGATGGTTGCGATCGTCATAAGAAACCATAAATTTCCCCACAGTCGACCCATCATGTCAGGAGGTGTTACTTCCTGCATGAGTGTTTGAGAAGGAATTTGTACGCCGACAAAACTGATTCCAGTCATAAAGCAAATGATGGGAAGTAAGAACGGCCGAATTTCAAGGGGAACAAGAGGAAGAAAAACTCCAATTGCTAAAAAGCAGAGAGCCAATCCGAGGATGGCCGTTCTGATGATTAATATCTTCCGTATTTGTTTCCGTAGAATTTTTGGAAATATATAAACACCAAGCATGGCTCCAACGAGAGCAGGAATGATGATATACAGCGCGGCGTCTTCAACAGCAATATTGAGAAGCTCTTTGACCAGAGCAGGGATATTGATGGCGATAATGTACATGATGATTTCTCCACCGGCAACAAGTAAAATAGGATAGAGTATTTGTTTGTTGTTTTTAATATACCGATAGCCATCAAGAACTTTAGAGAAAAATTGCGTCAGGTCGGTTTCAATATCCAATCTTCGTTGGTGAGACATTTTCGGTAAACTTGCAACGCTTATGCATGCTATAGCAAGAAGGATTGAACAAAGAATAAGTGTTGGGTGAAATCCAAGATATTTACTTAAAAAACCGGCGGATCCAAAACCGATTAACATACCAGCTTGTTTAGTAAGTAAAAAAAGTCCGTTGGCTTCAGGAAGTTCTTCTTTGGTTACAAGAGCAGGAAGGGTGGCGGATTCGCTGG
>CAYRFA010000092.1:0-2992 GCA_964423435.1 uncultured Gammaproteobacteria bacterium
GGACCATTCCATTTAAAATTAAAAAAACAAACCGTTTATACTGTTGCCTCTGTGTGGCTCTGGCTATTTGCAGCAGCAATCTTTTTGTCTTTTTTTGGAGAAGGATCGGCGTTATCACGGCTTCGGGACGCAATCTATACTAAAATTGGACTGCTTCTGTATCCGCTCCCCGTCTATCTTATCTCAGTAAGTTTTCTGTTTTTTAAAGTGAAATCGACACTCGGGAAGCCAAACATACCGCTTGGATTTACGTTGCTTTTATTTTCTCTCTTGGGACTTATGCAATCAGGAATTTTTGGAGAATGGCTCATGGCTACATCTGCAAGTGCATTATCTATTGAAGGGGCTTTCCTATTATTTATCGGCATTTTTATTATTGGGTGTATTGTTATTCTCAATACATCTCTTGATGGATTTATGAACATTGTTCTCATGGGACTCCAGAAAATATTTGAATGGATTGGAGGATTATTCAAAGGAATGGTAATTCCAAAAAGTAAATTTGCAGGAGCTTCAAAAGAAATGAAGATTAAGGGAGGAGAATTTTTAGACACGAAACCTATGATCAAAGGACCAACGCCTGCTTTTAATCCCAGCCATAAACCAGTACCAGTTGCGGCAAAATCTGAATTTAAAATTACTTCCAGTATAGCTGCTCAGGAGCAAATGATTTGGGAATATCCACCTCTTACCCTTTTATCAGATGGTCCAGGAGAGAGGGCAGACAGAGGTGATGTGAAGAAAAACGCCGATATTATTAAAAGTACGTTGGATAGCTTTGGTATTATGGCCAATGTTGTTGAGGTTAATAAAGGACCGGCAATAACAGAATATGCACTTGAAATAGCCCAAGGGACGAAAGTATCAAAAATTCAATCACTTTCCAGTGACTTGGCGCTTGCACTTTCAGCTCCCACTGGAGCAGTTCGTATTCAAACACCAATTCCGGGAAGAAACTTGGTCGGTATTGAAATTCCAAATCGCGGACTTGAATTTGTCACACTCAAACGCATGTTGGAATCGCAGGTTTTGGCAAAAGCCAAAAGTAAACTTTGTGTAGCCCTAGGACTTGATGTATCAGGAAACCCAGTGATGGTAGATATCGGGAAAATGCCACACATGCTTATCGCCGGTACCACAGGAAGCGGAAAATCAGTACTTGTGAACGCATTTATTACATCACTTCTTTTTAGAACTACTCCTCAGGAAGTGAAGCTTATTCTCATTGATCCAAAACGCGTTGAACTTACTGGATATAACGGAATTCCACACCTCCTCGCTCCTGTTATTGTGGATGCGGATAAAGCATTAAGTGCTCTCCACTACGCAGTTAAAGAAATGGAGATACGGTACAAGCAACTTGCGGAAGTAGGAGTGAAAAATATTGATGGATTTAATGAACTAGCTGGAATTCAAACTATGCCATATATCGTTATATTTATTGACGAACTGGCAACCCTCATGGCGTTTGCGCCTGTTGATGCAGAGGATACCATTTGCAGGATTGCCCAGATGTCCCGGGCAGTTGGAATTCATCTCGTTTTGGCCACCCAACGACCGAGTGTTGATGTCATAACAGGACTTATCAAAGCAAATATTCCATCTCGGGTTGCGTTTAACGTGTCATCCATGATTGACTCACGCGTTGTTATCGATATGCCAGGAGCTGAAAAACTACTTGGGAGAGGAGATATGCTTTTTATTCCTCCTGACCAAAGTAAGCCAACGCGAATTCAGGGAACATTTGTATCAGAGCAGGAAGTTGGTAAAGTAGTCGAATTTTTAAAGTCCAAAAATTCGCCGGTTCAATATACGGATGAAGTTGTTAATACTCCGGTGTCAGTACTTCATAAAGGCGGTTCCATGGCAACGATGAGCGCAGATGGAAAAGATCAATTGTTTGATGAATCTTTACGACTCATTTGTCAGCATGATAAAGCCTCAGCATCTCTCCTTCAGAGAAGACTTTCTGTTGGATATGCCAGAGCTGCGCGTATTCTTGATCAACTTGAATCAGAAGGAATTATTGGTCCTGGGGAAGGATCAAAACCGCGAGACGTACTTATAAAAAATCCTGATGATTATTACGCACAGATTCAACAACCCCAGGAATAAACTCTCATGAAAACAGTTGGTTGTATTTTAAAAGAAGCGCGAATTGCTAAGAAATTAACACTTGCAGATGTTGAAAAGGTAACAAAAATTCGCGCGAAATTCTTGGATGCGATTGAACAAGACGCATATCAGTTGCTTCCATCTCCCATATATGCCAAAGGATTTGTAAAAAATTATGGGGAGTATTTGGGACTGGAAAGCACCCGCGTGATGGCTTTTTTTCGAAGACAAACAGATGATGTTAAACGAATAAATATACTTCCGAATAAATCAGAAGATATTGGGTCAAAAGGATTACGTATCACACCAGGGAGATTCATAGCTCTTATTATTGGTGTATTTATTTTGATATTTTTAATATATTTTGGATTGCAATATCAAAAATTATATTTGCCGCCAACGCTTGCTATTACTACTCCTGTGCAAGAATCGATAGTAAAAGAAAAAAAGTTGGATATTTTGGGGACAACCAATCCGGACGCAACAGTAATGGTTAATGGAGTAAGTGTAACGGTCCGTTCTGATGGACGATTTTTTATACAAATTACTCTTGAACCAGGAGTCAATACGATAACCATTCTAGCAACGTCAAGATTTGGAAAAACGACAACAGTTACTCGAAAAGTTGGGTTTCAGCAATGATCCATTGACATATAATTCGTTTTGCATTATTGTTGTTTTACATTTACCTGCCTATGGATCCAGTACAACTGACCATTATCATTATTAGCTTCATTTTAACGACTCTCGTTGTTATATTATCCATTCAAGTCTGGCATATTCTAGGCGAATTTCGTCAATCGATCACAAAGGTAAATAAGATGTTGGACGATGGAGGGAAAGTATCTGGGGTTATCAGCGATTCAGCAACATCTGT
>CAYRFA010000093.1:0-2887 GCA_964423435.1 uncultured Gammaproteobacteria bacterium
TGTGTTGTTTTACTTCCAGGAGCAGCTGCAATGTCAAGTATTTTTTCATTTGGCTGTGGCTCAAGAGCAAGGACGGGAAGCATACTCGAGAGACTTTGAATGTAAAATAGTCCATTTATATATGCGTCAAGATCAAGAAGCATTCGTTTATCGCTTTTGATGATAAAGGAAATTGGGGAGATAGTTGACGGTTCATAAAGGATTTTTTGTTGATCAAACAGATGCGTAAGTTGATCAACTGTTGTTTTTAACGTATTTACACGTAGCGTTGTTGGTCGGGAAAGAGTATAAGCTTCAAGAATTGTATGAAGTTTATCCGAAGGAATGATTGATTCTAATCGATTTAAGAATTCTTTCGGTAAATTTCTCCATGTTTGTGACATACAGGGTATTGTACTATAATTTTGCTACGCCTCCGTGGCGCAATTGGTAGACGCGTATGCTTCAGGAGCATATGTTGAAAGACTTAGAGGTTCAAATCCTCTCGGAGGCACATTATTGAAATATTGTTTTAGCGTATTTTGAAAGTAAACTCGCGAGAATATCCTCAAATTTAATTCCGTGTAAACCGATTACTTCAGTAAGTGGAAGGCCTTTATCTGGTCCAAAGGCTGTGTTTGGATTGCAGTCCGTAAAATAGGGGGTTCCTGATTCTTCATCATAACGAATATCAAACTTAGCGTAATCTTTGTGCCTCAGCCCATTAAAAGCACGTACAGCAAGCTTTGCAATTTTTGACGCTATTTCCTCGGGAACCTTTCTGTATTTATACGCTTTGCTATCATCATAACTTTCTATACTCGTAAAATAGTGTTTCCCATCTGGTTTAATTCTGAATATTTTCTCACCCATAAAAACATGTTTTTTTGTTCTATCGTCATAGACAACAACCGTAAATTCAGGGCCACCTATGAATTGCTCAACAATGACGCCCAATTTATACTCCCCGATCATGTCGTCAACTTTTTTTTCTGCATCTTTAATCGTTTCTTTGACTGCATGATTATCAATGCCAACACTTCCACCACTTTCGTTGAGTTTAACGATAAGCGGAGGTTTCAGAGTTTCTTGAATTTTTGTTCCTGCATATCGTATATATTGAAATTGAGGAGTTGGTATTTGATATGCGATAAGAAGTTGTTTTATGAGATGCCGGTCATTCCCTATAACGAGCCCCTGCATTTCTGCGCCTGTGTAGGGAACATTCGCAAGCTCTAGTGCCGCTGGTATTGAAGTTTGAAGCGCGTCTCTTCCTTTGAGTGTATCGACAAGATTAAGAACAAGATCAGGTCGGTCAACAAGTAAGTTTGTAAGAAAATACTGATCTCCTGGATATCCTTTTGCCTTAATTCCTAATTTTTCAATTTCTTTTATGACTTCTGCAGCGCGTTCTTCCACCTCCACTTCGGCAAGATAGGATTGTTCATTTGGAAACCAATCACGTTCAACATGGGAATATGCAACAGCAATAAGTTTAAACTTTTTTAAGGCTTCTTTATCTATGGCAAGTTCAATCTTTTCTGGTTCTGGCTTTTTCGTTTCAGAAGAGCCTTCAAATTTAACAATAATTTTCTTTTTGTCAGTTCCATTCATAGGCAGTAATACTATTTAAGTGTAAAGAACAAAGGGAGAAAATGCAATCAGTTGGTAAGTTTGAGTTCTTTAAATTGCTTAATGTGATTGTAATGTTCTTGAAACGAACTGTATATTTCAGATGAGGAAGTTGCATACAGAAGTGCTTCTTGATAGAGATCATACGGACTTTCTTTTGATGTGACGTAGAGAATAATATCGTTTCCTGCATCAAATGCCTGTTTCATGGTTTCAATTGGATTTATACGTGAACGCTCCAGCATTCCCATATCGTCCGTAACTGTGAGACCTGTAAATCCTTGATTTTTTACAAATGCGTGGAAAAATGGAGATAAACTTGCAGGTTCAGTTGCGATTGTTGCGTAGCGAAGATGTCCAAACATTATAAAATCTATTCCTTTTGATATCGCGTCTAGAAATGGCTGCGCATCAGAGGTAAACCATTCGTCATATGGTGTTTGAATCGATGGAATAGTCAAATGAGAATTAAGAAGTGTTCTGCCGTGACCAGGAAAATGTTTGATTGTTGTTCGTATTGGTTTTGAACATTGGATAGCAAATGACGTTTTTTGAAGTACAGAGATAAGTGTATTTCCGTACGTACGGTTTGTTATATACGCGTTTGGATACCATCCAATATCTCCGATAATACCAAAGTTCGTATTAATTCCGACATTGGCTAATTTTGCACTCGTTGATGCTATGGTGTTACAGAACTTATTATCGTCATATTTACCCAAAACTATCCCCCCTGGATTATCATCATCAATCATCCGTTTCACGGTTCCTCCTTCTTGATCAATGGCAATGATAAATGGAAGAGTATGCGGAATCGTTTGAATTTGTGCGGTTAATGATGCGATATCTGTGTTTGTTAACTCACCCATCAGTATCACTCCTCCTGCGTGGGTGTCGGATATTATATGCGCTGATTCAGAAGATATGGTTGTACCTGTAATTCCCCAAATAAACCGTTGACCAACAGTCTCTTCTAACGGCGTTATTATCTCTGTGGGAGTTTGTGGTTCGTGTCGTGGAATACGGAAATATAAAAAGAAAACGATTGTGAGAAGAACACCAATACTAGTAATAAGAATTATCCATTTCATAGCTGTTGAATTATACTCTAGTCTTCAGGTACAATTGAAATCTAGTGTCATTGCAGACGTGGCGGAATTGGTATACGCGTACGCTTGAGGTGCGTATCCCGTAAGGGGTGGAGGTTCAAGTCCTCTCGTCTGCACTAATAGTGTATAGTTTAAGTATACGAAAAGATTTAGAAAATTCATTCATA
>CAYRFA010000094.1:0-2819 GCA_964423435.1 uncultured Gammaproteobacteria bacterium
TTGAGCCTCCTGTGCAACTTTACACTACCCCGCGATAAATAAAAGAACATTGTAAGTATATCATACTAATCGCTTGAAATGATGCCTAGGTATGTACAACTTTTTGGAAAAATTCTCTCACTAGTCTATATTAGAGATTAGTATGGGAGAATATAGAGCCGGAGACGGTCCAGTTGTATCCGGTGCCGCCGCCAAGCAAACTTTGGGGAGAACGACATTTCGACGTGTTGGTAGACACCATTTGGGTAATCGAGCGGATCCAACTGTGTGGACAGCTGAAAACAGAATTTTGTACGGTGAGGCGAAAGCACCAGCTTTTGATAGGGAATTATTATTTCAAGAAAATCCAACAACTGTAAGAATCTATCGTGCCACAAATATGACTGACGACCAAATTTATGAAATTCTACAAAAACAATAAAAATCTAACTCTGATAATATTTTACCAGCACACCACATTGACATCGTGTGATATACTATTTGCACAAGTTAATAAAAGCCATGAAAGATTGATTGGGATCTTTCTATCAATGAAAATTGAGGCTGAGAGGGCTACCCGCCAAAAAGGTGAGGGTGTCCTCTCCAGAAGCTTACCTGTAAAAATTTAAGCACCATGTGTCGCGTTTCTGCGGAGCATGTAAGAAGACTTTTTTGCCTTACGTAGCTCCCGAAAGGGAGCTTTTTAATGGCGGAACGGTGAAGCCCTCCTTCGTGTAAAACTACGAAGGGCAAGCAAGGTGGTACAACGGATTAGGGACCGTCCTTGCAAGATTCGAATAATGCTCGGATTTTGCACGGACGGTTTTTTGTTTATTAACATAGGCGGGTAGTTCAGTTGGTAGAACGCGTGTCTCCAAAACACGAAATCACTGGTTCGATTCCAGTCCCGCCTGCCTATGAAAAAATTAATACAACTTATGTCTATAAAAAAAATAAAAGTCCACGAGCGCACATCAAAAAAACGGGTGGGTTGTTTGGCGTGCTCAATAAAAACAGACGGCGTTTTAAAAAGGCCAATTATTGTTGACAGAAAATCTTATGTTGTCCTTGACGGGCACCATAGAATTGAAGCGTTGCGCCAAATTGGCGCAATACGTGTTCCGGCATTTCTTGTTGATTATCAAAATAAACATGTGCGCGTGTATCTACGAAAGAAATATCTGATGATGCATTTGATAAAACAGGCTGTATTGCAACGCGGATCAACTGGGAATATGTTTCCCGCCAAAACAACACGTCATTTAATCCATAATCGACCGGGTGCAAAAAGGTTTTCTTTAAAAGAGTTACTACCATGAATAAATTTGTGATCAAAACAAAAGGGCGGGAATACTGACGGAGCAATTCGTCTATCTCAACATTTAAAAAAATTATTTAAAAGGAGATTCTATGAAAAAACAAAATTTATTACAAAAAAAGGACCTGCCTAAAAACTATCTTAATATTTCCTATTACCTGAAAAAACATTTAGGCGAATTGCCAGATCCACCACTTGACCCCAAGACTAAACAACCGATTGGTCCAGAGGCTTTGGCTGCAATTTTTCCAATGGAAATTATTAAACAGGAGGTTTCGTTAGAGGAAAAAATTCCAATTCCTGATGAGGTTCGAGAAATCTATGCTGCATATCGACCAACTCCGCTTATCCGGGCAAAAAGGTTGGAACGCGCATTAGACACATCGGCACATATTTACTTTAAATTTGAGGGGGCGTCGATGGTTGGGAACCATAAAATAAACAGTGCGCTTGCTCAGGCTTACTACAATAAACAGGAAGGGGTTGAAGAACTCATAACTGAAACTGGAGCAGGACAATGGGGAACCGCCCTTGCACTAGCAACGCGGATGTTTGGATTGCGATGTACAGTATTTATGGTGAAATGTTCCTATGAACAAAAACCATACAGAAAAACTGTTATGCAATTATATGGCGCAAAGGTGTTTGCTAGTCCATCAAGGGAAACTGTATCCGGAAGAAAATTTTTGGAAAAATACCCAAACACAAGCGGTAGTTTGGGTATGGCAATATCCGAAGCTATCGAAATAGCCGTTGGTAATCCAAAAAATAAGTATTCATTAGGAAGCGTACTTAATCATGTCATGTTGCACCAAACAGTCATTGGTCAGGAAGCAAAAAAACAAATGGAATATGAAGGCGATTACCCAGATATTGTCATTGGGTGCTGTGGGGGAGGAGCGAATCTTGGAGGGATTGCGTTTCCCTTTATTGCGGATAAGTTATCTGGCGCAAAACCAAAATTACGAGTTGTGGCTGTGGAACCAACCACGTGCGCCTCTCTTACAAAAGGACAGTACCGTTACGATAGTGGAGATACGGCGGGCATGACACCGTTGTTAAAAATGTATACGTTGGGAAATGACTTTGTCCCATCGCCGATACACGCGGGAGGACTCCGGTATCACGGTGACGCACCGCTTATTTGTTTTTTGTATCACAAAAAACTCATTGAGGCGGTTGCGTATAATCAAATCGATGTGTTTCGCGCAGCACAACTTTTTGCTCAAACAGAAGGAATCATTTCCGCTCCAGAATCAGCCCACGCAATAAAACACGTGATTATGGAGGCATTAAAAGCAAAAGAAGAAGGAAAAAATAAAACAATTCTTTTTAACTTATCTGGTCAGGGACTCTTAGACATTGAGGCATACGCAAGCTTTTTAGAAGGAAAGTTGAAATAACAATAAAGCAGGCGGGGAAAACTTCCCCGCCTGCACGTAAAAACAAATGATACAATAGAAGAAAGGAAATATATGAAAACAATAATAACTGGTAAACGAATCTATTCTGCCATTGCCCC
>CAYRFA010000095.1:0-2818 GCA_964423435.1 uncultured Gammaproteobacteria bacterium
TCGACGTCGTCGCGGACGCCGTTGTTGTTTTTGTCGATGCCCGCGACTGTCGCATCATTTTCTGCCTGGTCGGGTACGGGCGGCAGGTTGCTGCCTTGCACATCCGCAAGGGTTATTTTTTGCGCGTGTATTGCCGCCACCGCCTCGTTGGTCTTGTCGATATCAAAAAGCCGCTGTACGTCATATATAACCAGCAGGACATACCCCACCACCAATACATAAAGCGGCCACCTAACCCACCGCCAAACAGCGCGGAGTGAATCCTTCATACCGCCAAAAATTATACCACCAGCAAAAAACACCTACCCCCCACTATCCCCAAGCGACCTTGAACACGGACAATCCTTGCTAACTACTATCTTTAAGTACACAAGTTGGTGGATAAGGGAATAAACTCTATATTGTATAATTAGGGCAGGATGTTAGAAAGAAAAAATACTCAAGACAAGAGGTATATTTTGGGGCAGTTTTTTACACCGCCGCATATTTGCAGTCGGCTTGTGTCCGATATTGATTTTACTGATGCTCTCATAATAGAGCCGTCGTTTGGAACCGGTAATTTTCTATCGTCAGTGAGGAATCTGCCAAACGAAAAAATTGGATTGGAATTAGACAGTGACATTTTTTCTGATCAATTTGTGAACGAAAAAACAAAACTACTAAATGAAAACTTTTACGATTTCACTATAAAGACAAGCAAAAAACTACTTTTTCTGGGCAATCCTCCTTACAGAACCCCGGCGTATTCACTGACTACACACAAGGACACTATCTCTAAACTCACAAAAAAGTACAACGTACTGGGCATTAGAGAAGAAGCGGTATTCTTTATCTTGCATACCATCGATATCATTCGCTCAAACGGTGGTTCCGGAGAAATCCATTATGTCCTTCCAACCTCTCTACTAAAAAATAACTCAAAGTTTTTTACTAAATTTAAAGAATTTTTAATGGAGCAGTGCCATTTTATAAAGATTACCTCTCTAAAAGGCGCTGAGTTTGATGGTGTTGCACAAGATCTTATTTTTCTGTCACTAGATATAAAACCAAACGCGACTGCAATAGCATCAGGGTTATGGTCTACAGCCGGCAAACAAGAGTTTGTGACCGTTGATGGAGAAAAAGTTTTGTTGGAGGATTATTTGTGTTTGGCAAACGATGATTCAATTCGTTTCCATAAGATTTTCAAAAAAACTTACCTTGGATCGGTACCTTGCGAGAGCTTGCTTATGTCCATCGCAGGTGAAAGCCGCGAGGACTTCCAGCGCCGACTTTGCAACATTATTGCCGATAAAGAAATCACAACCGAGCGGCTTTATCAACGTTTGCAATTTAATGGCAAGTTTCACCTCAAAGTTTTTAGTGCGCCAAAAGATTCAGCAACAGTAAAAGATAAGTTAAAAAAAATATTATCGTATGTTCACAACATACAAGACAAAGACAATATATTGCAAGACTTTTTGAACATATCTAATTATAAAGAGATAAACGTGCGCAAAGGAATTCGTTATTATTTCCGGTGTGAAAAATTGAAAAAGAATAAGAACTTTGTTTACGAATTGAACCCAAACCCTTGTAGGTCATTCTATTTTACTGGAAATCCATCGCATAGCTCGACCGACTATTTCGGATTTTGTGATTACGACTGCAATCGTAATGTTTCCCCAGGGGCTAATCGCACTGTCCCTGTCGACGGCATAGAACACAATTTGACTGATTCTTTCGTGAGCTGGTGGCAAGCCAATACTAATGAACCACTATCAGAAGTGACCAGCTATATAATGTTCGTCGCAAAAACAAGTTGGTATAAGGATATGAAAAGAAAAAATAAACGCTTTTATTTTGCAATTCCCACCAAATTTATTCCCCGAGAACAGCGCTACAGCAACAAAGGCTTTAGTCCTCTGGTAAAGCCCAACCTGACCCTAATTGACTGAGCCGGGCTTCGATTTCTTGTCTAAGTTTGATGAATGAAAAGGCGTTGGGTGTAAAACTTGAATAGTTAATTGATGGTTCAAAATAAGACGCGCGAGATAAAATTTGCCCTACGTTGGCTTGGCCCTCTGTTTTGTGCCCGCGATGCTGAGCGCTCAATAAGATTTTGCCCGATTCCCTGTTTTCCCTCTTCGGCGTAGCACTAAACATTTTTGATGGAACTAAGAACAGGCGCTCGGTGTCCCCATAGAGAATATGAAAAATGAACCAGTCACACTCTGTCGGCTTTACCTGTTGAAAGGATCCTCCAATATTTAATTTTGTTTTTGGCGAAAGGTTTAATATTCTTGCACCTATATAGTCACTCGACTTTCCTTTAGTTGCTTTTATAGATTTTATTTCTATCTTTTCTCCAAGATCGCTCTTGGCATCATAATCGGAGCTACTTGTGTTTTTTGATAAGTCAGAGAAACTATCAATGATTTTTTGCTGAATTTTTAGTCCGTAACTTTGGCCAGTGCCGGTTATGAATAAATCGTAGTTTGGGAATGCGCGAAGCATTCTCTTACGGTGTCTTTTAATGATTTTTTCTAACAGCGCAAAATTTTCTTCAGAAACTCCTGAATCTTTCTTTATTTCTTGAAGCGCAAAGGTTATTTGATCCATTTGGAGAAACAGGATTTCTACTGCGGCTTCAGGGTGCCGTCTTCTATTTGTTTTATCAGGTTCTGCATCTCGAGCGCGGCGGCGGGCTGGAGCTTGGCTATTTTTTGCAGGAGCGCGATGGTGTTGGTTTTGTCGCCGGAGGCAAAGTACACCGACGCCAGGCCCAGCAGGGTCTGCACGTCGCTGGGGTTCGCTTCCACGCGCTTTTGCCACACCG
>CAYRFA010000096.1:0-2758 GCA_964423435.1 uncultured Gammaproteobacteria bacterium
GAAAGCCTACCAACGTCAAACTTCAACTACTTAGTTTGCTTCAATTTCTGCTATAATTGGACTATGCGTCTGTAGCTCAGCGGATAGAGCATCTGTCTTCGGAACAGAGGGTCGGGGGTTCAATTCCCTCCAGACGCGCTTAATGGGCGCATAGCTCAATGGTAGAGCAATTCCCTCTTAAGGAATCGGTTGGAGGTTCAAATCCTCCTGCGCTCACATGAATTGGTTTATTTATATTGTTAGATGTAAAGATAAAAGTTTTTATACTGGCATAACGAATAATCTTGAACGACGAATGAACCAACACAACACAAGTAAGAGCCTTGGTTCGAGATACGCGCGAACAAGAAGACCGGTTAAATTGGTTTTCAGTGAATTAACAACATCAAGAAGTAAAGCTTTAAAACGTGAGGCCGAAATCAAAAAATTATCCCGCAAGGAAAAGTTCGATCTTATTTCATATGCGGAAAATATACGGAATTAATGTTTTGTTGCATTCTCCTTTTCTTGACAGCAAAATCAGGCTATGACATCATGGTTTTAGTATGCAAAAGGCACTCAAAGTATTTGTATGGTTTCAAGTCACAATCATTCTTCTTCTTGTCAACTTAACTGTACTATCGTTATACAATCAATCAAATAAATACGGAAAAAAATTCGGTTCTTCTGATATAACGCTTGCTTCCCAACAAGGGACTGGGAAAGTACTTGGAACATCAATCGAAGGCTCTGACGCACGGTCATTCCTCTTAAAACTTTTTATTGAGCGGTATCAACCAAATTCGCCTTTTCTTTCTTTAACAGACTATCTTATAACAACAGCGGACACCTACCAGATTGATTTTCGACTCATTCCGGCAATTGCCATGTGTGAGTCAAATCTTGGTGCAAAAATTCCGTCAAAAGATTCATTTAACGCGTGGGGGATTGCTGTTTACACAGGACAACAAAACGGAAAAAAATTCAATGACTGGGAACATGCAATTGACTGGGTCGGAAAGTACATTCGAGAAAAATTCTATAACAGAAGCATTACGGACCTCGAAGAGATTGGCGCCATTTGGGCCCCTCCATCCGTCTCAAACAACGACTCTTGGGCACGTTGCGTTGAAGGTTTCATGGCTAAAATTCGATAAATAAGCCTATAACTTGACAAATCCTCTGCTATAGGGTATAGTCTTCCCTTAGATCCTAAAGTAGATTTCCCTGAAATCCGCTCTAGGATTTTTTTATGGCTATGAAATATCTTTGTATTCTTGCTTTAGCCGTTCTCTTATGTACTCCTTCACGCGCTTTTGCGTTTGACCAGGAGGCTGGTGCTTCTGGTTCATTTGGTGAAATACTTATTGATACACGACTCACGCAACTTTCAAATTATTTATATGCAGTCAATTCTCCCATGGCAAGCGATGCAGTTCATTTTATCCGAGAATCTGATCGACTCGAACTTGATTGGAAACTTGTTGCAGCCATTTCTGGAGTTGAATCATACTTCGGCAGGCGAATACCGGCAAATTCAT
The DNA here is from genome assembly GCA_964423435.1 of uncultured Gammaproteobacteria bacterium. Taxonomy (GTDB): domain Bacteria; phylum Patescibacteriota; class Microgenomatia; order UBA10105; family UBA927; genus CAIJMI01. The sequence goes on from CAYRFA010000096.1 coordinate 1,521, forward strand.
ATAACGCGTGGGGATGGGCAATATTTACAGGAAAATCCAGTGGACGATATTTTACGGACTGGAAAGAGGGGATTACCGTAGTATCTGAAGGCTTAAAAGAAAAATACGTGAATCGCGGACGCGATACGGTTGAGAAAATGGGTTCTGTCTATGCGGCTGATCCAGCATGGGCAGGAAAGGTACGATTTTTTATGTATCAAATAGAAACATACAAACCTGACTCTACCCGCGAGCTAGCGATTGCTTTATAATAAATCTCAAGCTCTCGTGGCGGAATTGGTATACGCGCAGGTTTTAGGAACCTGTTCCGAAAGGATTAGAGGTTCAAGTCCTCTCGAGAGCACCAATTTTTTGACAATACAAAAACGAATGATATAATCTCCACATGGCAAACGCAGAACGTATATTTGCGGCAAACTGGAAATTAGATGGAACAAGAACTTCATCAGTTCATTGGGTTAGGGCATTGACAGAACAAAAAGAATTATTAATTCCACCAAATCGTATTATCGTTGCACCACCACTACATCTCCTCGCTTTAGTTGCTGATCAAGTAGCACAATATGGATTACCCATTGCAGTAGCTGCACAGGATTTAGATCCTGCTGCTGAAGCGTTTTTTCATGATCCAAAAGGTGTAAAACATACAGGGCAAGCACATGTTGCAGACCTTATTGCGGACTGCGCAACACATGTTATTGTCGGACATTCGGAAACGAGAGCTGATAAACAACTCTCAGATGGCGATATTAATATAAGACTTGATATCGCTCGAAACCATAAGCTTAAACCAATTGTTTGTGTAGCTGGCATCGAACAAGCGCGTTCCATAACTAATCATGATCCTCAATTTCCTCACATTATTGCTTATGAACCTCCAGGCAACATTGGAACAGTTGCTGCTGATCCGGCAGAGGCAAACGTAGTTTGTGAACAGATACATGAATTATTTCCTGGCGCACAGGTTTTATATGGAGGGAGTGTTGCTGAAGACAATATTGCAAAATTTTTAGCACAAGGTTCTATATCTGGAGTCTTAGTTGGAAATCGAAGTAGTGATGCAACTTTTTTTCAAAACATTATTCGAAGCGCTTCTCAAGGTAAGTAAAGTAATTCATGGCTGTTGACCAACTCACTAAATATCTGTAGCATGAATGTATGAAGAGAATTGTTTGCCTACTGGCCGTTATTGTTATTCTTTTCACTCCTCTTGCCTTTGCTTCAGCTACTGCTGAAAA
>CAYRFA010000097.1:0-2726 GCA_964423435.1 uncultured Gammaproteobacteria bacterium
ACATCATGGACAGCACACTTGCAAAAATGTATACTCTGGAACAGAGAGGATTTAATCGGTAACGGTATGGAATCACTAACATTTTCCTATACACAACTGGTCGTTATGATCGGCTTTCTGGCTATTCTTGCGGAACTCGTTTTAGGCATCCAAACTGGTTTTGATTTTCTTTTGTTAGGATCGATCCTTGTGGTGTCCGGCACTGTCGGAGAAGCATTCAAAAACATCTGGTTGACACTCGGGATGTCTTCTGTTTTAGCATTTTTGTACATAGCATTTGGAAGAAATCTCATCCGCCAAAAAATTATCGTGACCACACATAAAACCAACATCGATAACGTCGTCGGAAAACATGGCATCGTCATCCGCTCAATAACCCCTGACACTGCGGGACTTGTCCGCATTGACGATGAAGACTGGCGCGCGGCAAGCGACACTGTTTTATATGAAAAAGATAAATGTACTGTTTCGAGTGTTGAAGGAGTTACACTCAAAGTACAAAAAGTATAAAAACTAGTTTTTGAAAGGAGTATGTCATGTTTTCTTCATCTATCATTCTACTTATTTTCATCATCTCATTTCTTGCTCTTGCATCGAGTGTGAGAATTATCAAACAGTATGAAAAAGGACTCATCATTCGACTTGGGAAATACCATTCAACAGCTGATTCAGGTGTTGTCTTTCTCATGCCGTTTCTGGATGCTCTCATTAGGGTTGACATGCGGGAACGTCTCATCAGTGTCGATCCACAACAGGTCATCACCAAAGACAATGTTGGAGTAACTGTCGATGCGGTCATTTACTACAAAGTCGTTGATCCGGTCAAAGCGGAGTTTGAAATCGTGGATTTTGACTATGCAGCAACAACCCTTGCACAAACAAATTTAAGAAACTTAATCGGAGACAAAACACTGGATGACACCCTCACGGCACGGGACAATATCAATACCAGTCTTCGGGAAGTGTTGGATGAATCAACAAATTCCTGGGGAGTAAAGGTAACCAAAGTGGAACTGCAAAAAATCGATCCCCCGCAGGATATTACCGATGCCATGAGTAAACAAATGAAAGCAGAGCGGGAAAAGAGAGCACAGATTCTTTCTGCTGAAGGATTTAAGGAAGCACAAATTCTTGAGGCGGAAGGTCAGGCAAAAGCAAAACTCCTTCGGGCTGATGCAGAAGCACAGTCAATCAAAATGGTCGCTGATGCAGCAGAAAAATCATTCACAACCCGCGCACAGACACTCAAACGACTAGAGGTCGCTGAAAAAGTGCTCGGTGACGGCAGTACAAAATTCGTCATGCCAACAAGCGGAGAACTCGTCAGCGTTCTAAATCTCGATGGCGATGCCAAAACCGTGGTACCGCTTAAAAACAGGTAAACTGGGAAAGAAGTTTCTGAATAAGTTGTTTTTTTTCTTTTGTCACAACGACTTCGATAATCCCCTGTTCGGGCTGTCCATAAAAGACCAAAGAATCAATCGGTGCATAGAGAATTGCCGGTAATACCAGTAAATCCTCTTCCCCATCGATAATATATAGCGAACTATTCAGATCATCTGACCAACGTTTAATGGTTTTCATCACTTTTTTTTGGATAAACCCCGGACCGCTTTCAAAATATGCGATTTCTCGATTTTTTGTAAGCATTTCCCAACGATCTTTTTTCCAGTCAAAACGCTCGCGACGCGCCTGAAAATCAATAATGGCAAGAGCAGGAATAATACCTTGAGAGAGCAATGTTTCTGTTGTGGTATCGCCAACAGAAATAATCGTTGTACTGCTTTCAGGAACTGAAATTGGTTTTTTATCAGGAATGATTGTTCCAATAGGCTTCGTCAGCGTACTTCGCAATGTTTTTGGTAGAATCAATCGACCATCATGATCAATTTCCCCATTCCTAATACGTGTTGAGGATATTCTCTTCTCATCGTAAGCAGGTACCATTGGGACAACGATAATTGCAAGTAATGATATTCCTCTTTTTATACGCAACAAATTAATTTCTTTTGCTACTTTTTCAGTTTCTTCTGAAACAACAATAGCGTCGTATGTATTGTCAGTCGTTGAAGGACCGTATGCGTCATCGATAGGAACAATCGATGAACGGGGTAAAAACCCTTGTTTTTTCAACCACATTTCCAGCTGTTTATTTCGAACTTCATATACATTACTATTCGAAATTTTACTGTTTCTGACATAAACATCAGACGTCAGCCCTATTGTCACTTTCTTCCCAATAACAAATGCTTTCCGAAGCAGCGCCTCGTGCCCTCTATGAATATGATCAAACGTGCCTCCGAGAATAACATGGTTGTACATATACGCATTATATCGCACGGAGAGCAAAAACTTGATATACTACAAGTATGTATAATTGGAATGTTGCATCTCCCCAAACACAGTCTCCTATCTGGAAATTAAACCAAACGATCAATTTTGGACTCAATGGAACGAAACTGAATCTGCATCTTGTAAAAAAGTATTGGAAAAAACTTTCCCTTGATCCGAAACGAAAAACGTTTTTACAATACATCCTATGGGGAAAACTATCCTGACACCACTTCAAAAAAAAGCACTTTCGTTTATCTCAAAGGATTCGATTATAATGATACAATCATAACTATGGACATCCATGAACTTGCCCGCCATCTCGACTTTGCCAATCACCACCCGAACGCAACCACGAACGACGTTCAAACACTGTGCGATCAAGTCATCAAACA
>CAYRFA010000098.1:0-2719 GCA_964423435.1 uncultured Gammaproteobacteria bacterium
CAAAGCATATTCATATATTGCAAGTGTTTGCGCGGCCATTTTTTTCCATGAATATTGTTTTAGTACGTTTATATCAGGAATTTCCCTTTTATTCGACATATTACGTAAAACAGATACAAGTGAATCTACAGACTTCGGATCAAAATATGTTGCGGAATTTCTTAATATCTCATGAAATATTGGGATATCGGAACAAATAACAGGGCATCCTAAGGATAAAGCTTCAAGAGCCGGAAGTCCAAAACCTTCAGAAAGCGACGGAAAAACCAGAGCGTGCGCATGCATATATGCATGGGTCAGTAATTCATCAGATATTAATCCAGTAAATTGAATTGCGTCTTTGGATGGAAGCGTTTCAACAAGTGCGTGTAATCGCTTGTAAAACATTGTATCTGATCCAATGAGAACCAGATGAAAATCCTTCCCCTGCGGCGTTTTTTTAAATGCATCAAATGCATGAATTAATACTTCAACATTTTTGTGAGGATATGCATTCCCAACATACATAATATATGGCTGACGTATTTTAAAAGAAGGTGATTTTGAAACAATTGATTGAAGCTTCTGATCGACTCCCTCATAGGTGACAGTAATTTTGTTTTTTGGTATTCCAAGACTTTGTTGCAAATCATCACGAACTGTTTTTGAAACAGCGATGATTTGTTTTGATCTTGCAAGCCCAATACGAAGAACCACATAATATCCTATCCATTTGAGAAAATATACTATATAGGGAAGTGTTGTTGCTTTTCCTGTTTGAAAATGCAAAACCGTCAAATCATGAATTGTGACTACAGCAGGAACAGAAGAAAAAACCGGAACATTGAAATATGGAATATGAACCAGATCAAGATGTGCTTTATTAAATAACATTGGCATAACGAGTTGTTCCTGAAATGTGTGCCAATGAACATTCGCTATGCGTTTTTCCCAATGATGATTCGGAAGTTGAAATTGTTCATACGAATCTTTGGTAAGAAAAACCACGAATGTATGAGAAGAATCCATTTTAGATATTTCATCAATAAGATTTCGGATATACCGACCTACGCCAGTTTCTTTTATTAGTCTTGCATCAATTCCAATTCTCATATGCCAAAAATTTTTAATAACAACAATTGCATATCAAATGCTCTGTAAACAAGCCATGTAATGATAGGCGGATATTTCTTTTCATAATGTTTTGTATAAAACAATTTATTATAGGTAATAAATAGCGTTTGGGTTCTCATCCTACGATCACGATTTGCATGAGACCGTCCGCTTTGCTTTTTCTTATGCAAAACTGTAACTTCTGGAGTAAACCATATTTGCCACCCAGCTTTTTTAATCCTATATGCCCAATCGATATCTTCTCCATACATAAAATAGTCTTCATCAAGTAGACCAACCGTTTCAATGACTTCGCGGCGTACAAAAAAAAATGCGCCACTTATACAGTCAACTTCATGCATTGCTGAGAGATCTTTATAAAGCTGGTGATATCCGCTCAACAGCTTTACTTTGGGAAATAATTTTTCTAATTTGGCATAATACGTGCATGCGTTCCACGGTGTCGGAAGACCTCGATGACACGCTGGATCCATTGTTTTGTCCATAAGGAGAAGCTTGCATGTGGCTGCACCTGCTCTTGGATGAGCGTCCATAAATAGAATCATGGACCTCATGGTATTCGGTTCAACTTCCGTATCAGAGTTAAGGAGAACGACATATCTTCCCTTTGCTCGTTTTATTCCCGGATTATTCCCTGCTGCAAATCCGACATTTTTTCCATTTTGAATACGTATCACATCTGGAAATTCTTTTTTTACCATATCTAGGGTTCCATCAGTTGAGGCATTATCACAAACAATAATTTCCATGGTAAAAGATCCAAGTTTTGATCGTTTGAGACTTTCAAGACAAAGTTTTGTTAAAGAAAGTGTATTAAAATTGAGAATAACGACAGATATGTCAATTGAACTCATACAGCGCTCCTCCATGCCATGTCTAAGGATAACGCGATAGTATCCCAATTATACTGTTTTTCAATTACATCTCTGGCATGTCGAGTCATCGAGGATACTTTTTCAGGATGTTCGCATATTGTTTGTATTGCAGATACATATTCTTCCTTGGTTCGTACGTCAAATAGATCAACGTTTGGTTCCACTCTCAAACCCATTCTCCCTTCACGCGTTGTCATGACAACGAGTCCCGAAGCCATTGCCTCTAAGAGTTTGAATTTTGTGCCTCCTCCGATACCCATAGGAGCCAAAAGAATAGTATGTTTGTTATACACTGCTCGTATATCAGGTACGTGTTCCACCAGTATAATTGATTTATTTACATATGCATGTAATGCTTTTGGAAACTGTTTGCCAACAATTGTCAGTGTAGCTTTAGGGTATGCGTTAACAATTGAAGGCCATATGGATTTTAAAAGCATTGTCACAGCTTCTGTATTCGGCATCCATGCAAAATCTCCAATAAATAAACACTTGATATTATCTTCAGTAAGCGTTTTTTTTGAATATGTATAAAAATGACAATCAACACCGTTTGGAATGACAGTAATTGGTTTTGATCGAATTTTACTCATGATGTCGCGATCAGCTTCTGATACAGATAACAATGTGTGTGTATTCTTCCACACGGTTTCTTCCCAAATGCGAGTTTTTATGACATCAAAAAAAAGAAACGGCCGAAGAAATGATACGGGAAATTTTCGTACGTATTG
>CAYRFA010000099.1:0-2618 GCA_964423435.1 uncultured Gammaproteobacteria bacterium
TAGTTGAAGTAGTTTTGGATGGCAGTAAACAAAGCTTCCGCTTCTTGTTCAAGTCTATTACCGCTTTTTATAGCTGTGTATTCGTCGCTATTCGTTAAAAAGAATCCCTCCGAAATAGTTGATGGCATTTTGGATTTTAAAAGTACCCCTGAAGCAAAGCGGGAAATACCATTGTTGGGGAGATTTAACGTACTGGAGACTGTATTTACTACCTCTTGGGCCAATGCTTTATCTGATTTCTTCATATATAAACCGAGGGAATAATCTGTGCTTGGGTTAGTTGAGCCGTTATGGTGAATTGAAACAAGAATTGCAGCATTTTGTGAATTGCAGTAGTTGTACCGATCTGCATTTGATAGTTCGCTATCGTCTTCCCTAGTCATGTATACAACATAGTTAGCTCCCTGCAGTTTTCCTTTTAGTAGCTGGGCAACTTGTAGATTAACGTCTTTTTCCAATAAATCCTGGTTTGATGTTCCAATTTCATAACCACCATGTCCTGCGTCTAAACAAACAGATTTAACACCTGGTTTGGGAGTAGGAGTGGGAGTTGGTTTTGCAGCTAAGACGGGATTTACAAGTGAAGCAAATAATAAAAGTGTGATGGCAGAGATGATAATTCTCATTTCTACCATTATATCGAAACTGAATCCTTACACGCAATTATGTAGTTATAGCTATTGCTGACCGTACTTTATCCATTTCCTCCCTCAATTGTTGAATGAATCCGAAATCTTCGAAAACATTGAATACACGGTCTAATTGACTGGTTATATTAACGTTACGATCCTCGAGCAAAATGACCCATAGAGCTTTTTAATATAACCCGTTAAAAAAGGACATATATGGTGTAGTATTAAGACTGTGAAGAAAGAGTATTTGATAATTTTTATCATTCTACTGGTTGCGATAGTTGGGGGGTTTGCCCTCAAAGTAAACAAAAGTGGTAATGAAGATGTCACTCAAGAGACACAGGTTATCGAGAATGAGGGAGAAGTTGAAAAAAACACGGTCACCTATACAGACTCGGGATTTGCTCCCGATAGTTTTGTCGTAACAGCCGGAACAACAGTGACTTTTATTGATCAGTCAGATAACACCATGTGGGTGGGATCTGATCCGCACCCAGTACACACCGACCATTCAGCTTTTGACCAGCGGCAAACAGGAAATAGCTATTCTTTCACTTTTACCGAAACCGGTACTTATAACTATCACAACCACATGTTTCCAACCCACACAGGGGTAGTAATAGTTGAATAGGTTGTTTAAATCTCCATGTAACCCGGGAAAAAGTCGGTTTTTATCATTTTAATTTTCATTTCAGAAAGCGTCTTTTTAATGGCTTCGACCATGGGTTGGGGACCGGAAATATAAAAAATCCTTTTTTGATAATCCTGTACCTCCTTTATTATCATCTCCTTGTCGATGTGTCCCTCTTTGTCAGTATTGATATATAAGGTTCTTAATCCGAAACCTTTTGCACTGTCTAAAAGCTTTTTGAAAGCAATATCCGCTTCTTGTTTGTTTGAATATAGAAGAACTATGTCTCTTTTTTCGTTATTTAAAAGCATAGACTTTATCATGCTTCTAAAGGGAGTTACTCCGATACCTCCGGCTATAAAAACCAATGGCAAGGCTTTATCTTGTGGTAATATAAATTCTCCTTGCGGACTTGAGGCCACAACTTCTTGGCCTTCCCTGAAATTCATAAACGCAGACTTAAAACTGCTTCCTTTTTCGGCAACTCTCATGGTTAGGGTGATATCTTCTTCGCTTGGGGCTGAGGATACAGTAAAGAAACGCCTTGTTCCTCTTGCGTCTGGATTTTTATGTGGAAGCGTCCATTCCAAATATTGTCCTGGGGTGAAATCGAACTTGCTCATCGGCTCAAAATGAAACTGCCAGGTATCTTTGGCGACCATTTCTTTCTTTTTGAAAGCCAGAAGGATGTTGAACGAAGGTGAAATTGACAAATTGAGCAAATTACCAGCTAAGAGTGCAGTTTCCAGGCCATATGCATACCCGGGGATAACCTTTGGCAGTAAAAAGTAGCCCAATGCGGCAAATCCCCCGAAAACTATTTGTTTATTTTTAGTTGAGGGAGACGTGAGTGGCTCAACAAGCATTACAAAAACAAAAAACCAAATGGAAGGGACGACAAAAGAATTTATAGTAACTCCTTCACCAAACAAGATGAGTGTTAAAAAATAAACCGCGAGGAAGCTAATAACCAGCTCAAATCTCCTAACTTTAGTAAGGATTAAAAACCCTCCCAGCACAATAAGAGGAAGTGTGTATATACTACCTATCCACCATGAAGCTCCGTTGTGAAGAACAATCGCAGCTAAGAGTACTGCAGCAGCAGCGGGATTAAAAATATGCTTTTTATTTAATGCCAACACATATTTTGAAGCCATGGCAACGACACCGATAAATGTCAGTATCAATAAGTTTTCTATTGGGGATAATGGGCCGACAATCAGGGTTAAGATCAGAGCTGTTATGGAAGCTGACTCCAGATTTGTCCTCGCACGGAAAATCTTTGCCAACAGGTAGTTGGCAAGATTACAAACTACACTTAAAAATATTCCAGAAGAAAGAATGTCGAGAGGATT
>CAYRFA010000100.1:0-2598 GCA_964423435.1 uncultured Gammaproteobacteria bacterium
TTATGGTGTTTCTTGCTGAACAAATCTTCCATCGTAGTGTGCGTTTCCAAGACATTCCTCAAAAACCATCTGACAAATTTTCAAACCAGGCTTTAATTCAAGTGCAATAGGACCTAAATTTGTTATTTCCAACACTTCTTTCGCATTCATGCCAGGATGATTAAACCCGGCAGTAATATGCACGCCTAATCCAAGTCTTCCAAGACTTGACCTTCCTTCTAACCAGCTGCAGATATCAGAGGGCAACGTAATTTTTTCTTGCGTGATACCATGAATTGTTTCTCCCGGCATCAGAAGAAAATGCTTATCAACAGTAATAAGCTCTGATATCGCATCAAAATCCGTATGATCTTCCACTTTTAATACCCCTTTCATTTTTTTAAATACCCGAAACACATTCCCCAAATGCAAATCATACGATGCCGGCCCAATACACTCCTCAGCATATGGACTGATCACTATTTCTTTCTTTTTTATTCTTTCAATAATTGCTTCTTTTGTTAATACGGACATACAATTCTCCTTTCTTTCTTATCATACTAACTATCGTGCATAATCGCTATCGGTCTGGTTTGCAAAATATATGGTATATCCTTCACGAGTGCCCACTCGATATCCTGTGAATAGCCAAAATTACACTCTATAGATAACGCCACTTGAGCTAAATTGCGAAGATTAATGAGATTTAAAAGTCCTGTTGCAGGAAATCCTATGCTTGAATGGATAATTTTTCTCGTATTTTTTTGAACGACATATCGAGAGGGGGCAACCTGAGCATCAACAACTTGATTACCTAATCCATCACAACTTTCTATAAGTAATTCGTTGTTGTTACCCGTGTACACATTTCTCGTAAAAATGACTCCTGCTTTATCAGGCGTTATCATCTTCTGAATAATAACTGCCGGTTTTAGCTTCTCTAGAGGAATTCCAGATCGCACAATATATTTCACCACTCGCTCTGAATAGGTCGATATCCAACAATCAATAATTCTCTCTACAATATCTTTTCGCTTTACATGAAGGTAAGTTTCAAATAAACCAGCAAACGAATAACATAAGCCATCTTCTACCGTTGTTGAAGAACGAACGGAAACAGCATCAAGACAAAGCAAATCAAATGTTTTATTTATCTCTCTCTGTAGATGTTTTGAAATCGATATTGTGACAAGAAGATGTCGAATTTGTTTTGCATATCCTAGCACAGTGATGAGGTTCTTTTCTTTATTCATTTTCTTCATGAGTGATGACAAAATGGTATGTCTCATCACATCTTCATAAAATAACGTTGATAGAATGAAACCCGGAGGTACTGTGTATTTTAACTTTGTTAACATGAGGAGATTAGAACCTTTGCCACCAACCATACCAGACGGATGCATTCCATCATTGTGCAACAATATAATTGACTTTTGTTTCATAGACGCTTCACCGCCATTTCTCCATGTTTAACAGTTACTTCAACATGATCTTCAGAACGAAACAATTCTTGTTTAATAAATACCAATATATGTCCTTTTTCTCTCAGTATTGTCGCTGCATGTGCAGTACTTGCAGAACCGGGGTAGAGAATAATCCGTTTTGATGGAAGAGAAAATGCAAGCGTTGTAATGACGTCCATATTTCTTCTCTGAATTACTTTGGGATCAATGTAAATTATTTTGTCGAAAGGAGTTACTGTCGGAATATCTTCAACAGAACATATGGTTTTGACCTGACCCTTTGCTTCCATTCCTTTTGGAGACATAACCGGACGAAATGGGACACACTCCAAAAAATAGATTCCTTCTGGCTGTGATGCAAATTCTAACCGATGCGGTCCAAAAATAGTAACGAAATTTTTGAATGCTCGAGCGAGTTGCACTATATCCTGATTGCTAAGAACCGCAACTTTTTGTACATGCAAGGGAACCGATACCTTGCTAATAGTTAATTGAGAAGTTGTCTCAAGACACGCTTCTTTAACAGCAATGGATCGTTGTAAAATACAATCTTTTTTGTAATCAACTATATACGAGTCATGAGGAAGCGTCTGAATACCTTCATCTACACCATAAATAGTCTCAATAATCACCTGCGTTTTCCCATCTGGGCTCGGCGTCATACTTCCCCCCCCGTAGGGAACCTTCGGACTGATAAATGGATGGAGAATCGTGCCTATTTGTGCACCAAATTCGTCAAATTTATTCTGTATTGCAAAATCAAATAGTTTTTTGATTTCCTGAATAATAATTTTTTCATCAGTGACTGAAGATGAACGTGGACCGGGAGGGTTTTCATACGATGGAACATAATAGGCGCGGCCCGCGTAGACTCCACGAGTATTATTTTCTTTTCTAATTGTGCGAAATGCCAAACATATTTCATCAATACAGGTTTTTGAAAATTGATGTGTTTTTTTGTAAGAAAGAAATGTTTGATGAGTAGAAACGTAGAGTGGAGAAGCTATTTGTAGACCAATTGAATGCAATTTCTGATGACCAATGACTCTGTTACATTTATTTTCTGACTGTCCTATTTCTTCTAAATATCTCATATCTGGTATAATAGAGCTATCATTGATTTAGTATGATACATATAGTATAATTCTACATGATT
>CAYRFA010000101.1:0-2587 GCA_964423435.1 uncultured Gammaproteobacteria bacterium
AAAATTCTTTCGGGATAACACAACAAAATTATTTACCGTTATCGGGGTTGCACTTGCAGCTAATGAAATGGTGATATCCCCCATACTGGTTTTGAGTATCGCCTCATATGATTTTTTGGTATCTATTTCCATAGAATAAGGCCCCTTCTCAACAGGTTTTACTGTCGGTGTAACTGTTTTTACGATCGTTGGTGTCGCTACTTCTTCACCAAATGATTTCTCCGGTTTCGAGTTCTCAGTATTTAATGTTATCGTTTCTCCTAAGACTTCTTTTTGCTCAATAACTGGCCGTGTTTTAAACCAAACAGCAACACCTCCAAGAGTTAACGCAACTATCACAACTCCGATACTTATCTTTTTTATCATAAGGGAATATATAGGATTATACAGGATTGTATAAGATTTTATAAATACGGATTTTCCTTTTTATCTACTAATCGAACATGACGTGCATTTTTCTCTTCAAAAGCAGGGCAAACAACTAAAACCATATCCATGGTTCCAAAATAATATATTCTAGTTTTTGCTGGAATCACCAATAAATTCGTTGCTTCAACAATAATTTTTTCATCATTTAATACATACATACCTTTCCCTTTAATGATGTAATAAATGAATGCGCTTTTTTCATCGTAAAATTCTTCGTAATGGCCTTCTTCCACATGCACGTGAACAACATTCACCGGAGGATAATTTTCACCGTAGACAGTAAGATCAATTCCGTATTTATTGAACTTCTTTGCTTCTTTGGCTGTGTATTTATATTTTGTTTTCATAGTATCGATTTTAAGAACTGTTGAATAATTACTACTAATTCCTTTTCTTTACCATTAAAACCATGATCGCAGTTTATAATTTGATGTGCCTCTGTACGAGAATTTTCCTTTTTCATCAAAGCCATTGCCTCTTTTATTGGAATAATCGTATATTCACCTTCTTCATTATCACCGATGACAGCTAAAACAGGTACTTTTATATTGCTATACATTTCTAATTTTTTTCCTAATCGAAGTGGCATAGTTTTAGACAATTCCGTCCCTGGAGAATAATAATTCAAATAACTTCTGGCACTGAGTGGTACTTCTCCTGCAATGCCTCCAAAAATGTCAGATAAAAATGAAAGTCCTTTTCCTTGATTTACTAATTCTTGCGCTTCTTTTAAATAACTTTTACCAATTTTCTTCTCATATCTTGCTTGTGTCCCAACACTGTCATTAAATCCTAATAAAATAACTCCGATGACATTCTTCTTGTATTTCCCTTTATTGAGATAGTAAATTACTTTTTCATTTCCGTAACTATGAGATTCTAATATGATTTCTTTGAAACCATGGTTTATACAAAATTCCAGCCACGCATCTATATCCATAACTGAATCTTCAAATAATTCAAGTGCCGCTCCATGGGGAACTTCTCCTGGTTCATATTCAAAATCGCCGTATCCACGATTATTTGTTTGCAGATACGCGAAATTATTTTTGTATGCAGCTTCAGCAATGTACGGATAAAAATTATTACAATAAAAGTTACCAGAGGTACCATGGATATGAACAATAACCCTATTTGAATTATTTGAAGATTTATGGAGAAGGCCAAAAAGTTTCAATTTGTCTTTTGTAACAACTTGAACTATCGGATAGAACGGTTTATCCATGATTATTCTTCAATATCAAAAGAAATTCCCTTATCACAGATCGGGTCAACGTATTTTATTACCAACTCTTTGTGAAGCGGATGTGGAAGATAGTTATCTCTCGCTTCTTTATTTTCAAATGTCATAATAAAACCGTGCGTATACCCTTTTTCAAGATGTTCATTGCTAATTGACGGTCCCCAGACATAATGCGTAACTCCCGGAATTTTTTTGGGTAATATTTCTAATGCGTCCGCTAACTCCTGAATCTTTTCCGGAGCCGTATTTTCATAAAATGTGAATAAAACAACATGATGTATCATATAAAATTATTATAGCATTCTTTTTATATTAATCTAAACAAATCGCTTTATCGGTTATACCAAAATGCACTTTCTGAATGCAGCCGAAATAGATTTGATATTTCGGACATGCACCACCTGTAAATACAGCTTTATTTGACGGTCCTGAAGAAAATAAACAGTCCCGTGCTTCACACTGCAGTCCTGCATAACACGCCTTTCCACCGTCTTTATATGGCATCATGCATGTTTCTTTTGGCCACGGACCCGGTTTTCTCCACTCACCGCCCGCCTTAAAACAGTCTTCCCGTGTTTTTGGAGTTGTGACAATCTTTTTTTGTATTACCTGTGCAATGTTTTTATCAACGATCGGAAGTACGGTAAAACGCATAAATTCAATCGCGAATATATAAAAATATATAATCGCAAAAATAATAAAAATAACGATTTTCATAATGACTTTTCTATTACTATTAACAATGCCGCCCTTCCCTCATTGGTTACTGCACTATACGGAATTACTTGATGATCAATGCAACTTTTCTGAATTGCTTCGATATTTTTAATCCGCTGTTCATGGTTAAGTTTATCTATTTTATTTGCAACAATGACAAAATCTATTCCAAGTTTTGATAAATACTCTATCATTTGT
>CAYRFA010000102.1:0-2531 GCA_964423435.1 uncultured Gammaproteobacteria bacterium
CACAAACCCCGGACGGATAATAAATTTTTCTCTTCCCAGATTTGAAATAATTCTGTTAATTTCCCTTGTTTCTGCAAGTGATGCATCAAGAAATGCTTTCCCCACCAATATAAGTGGGATAGAAAAGGAAGCTGTTGCTTTGATAAGTCCTGGAATATTTTTGTTCCAGTTTACGTCGCCTACATATAAAAGAAAACCTTCGGGAAGTTTGTATTTTTTTCGTACTGCAACAATAGTTTCTTTCGAAGGAATCCGATCATATAAAGATGATGGGGCAAGATAGATCGGATGAATACTCTCTTTGGATCTTCCGCAAATCCGATGGATATCATCTTTAGATGCAATTGAATCAGTAATGATATGCTTTACTCCTTTTAATGATTGCTTCTGTATTTGCCATTTAATATTCCCTCGAAATCCTGCAGGAAAATGTTTTGGAAATACGAGAGGAATGAGGTCATGGACCGTCACAACCGTCGGATGGAGTTTAGAAAGTGGAAGAGTGAGAAAAAATGGATCAAAAAATGGATAATGAACAACATCAATCAGTGAAGATGGTTTCGTTTTTCCATCACTAATGATATATTCATGACATTTTTCATATGTTTGAAGCGCGCCAATAAGCTCTTTTGTGTATACACCAATCCCTCGATTGCTATGTCCAGAACTAAGTGGTGACAGGTCGATTGCGATTCGCATATATAGTCAGTATACCCCATCCGATAATCCCAACCAAGCTGACTATTGATATGATATTTCCAACTAATCTGGGCATTGTATTCGTAAATTGAATTCGAACCTCATGAACACCGGCTGGAATCAGAGCTCGAATAATTCCGCCGGACTTATAGAGTATTGGTACTTTTTTCCCATCCACAACCACAATCCAGCCGGGAAAATAAAGAGTATTGAATGTCACTATTCCATCAGCATCCATACGAACGTCAAATTCTTTTTTTAAATAATTCCAGGTTTCCTTTTTAATTATTTTTCCATTTTGAAGAACCAGCTCTGATTCTGGTCGCTTCTCAATCCAACCTGTCCAAATCGTTGAAAAGCTATTTCCCATGGATGATGTTCCATCCGTAAAATTACTTCTTGCCATATAATACGCTTCATTTCGGGGTGCATAGTGAACTTTCCTGGTATAAGGAAATGTAAAAATAACGGCCAAGAAAACTAATACAATGCCAATGTAAGTCTTTTTTGACTTCCTAACTAAGTATGCTGTCAATAAAGCAGTTATCGGAATCATAAACGACAATAATCTCCATGGATATTGGACTAATTGGAGTGGTCTGATAATTTCCCAAATCCATTTTGACCATGAAAGCATGAAAACAATGAGTAATCCGATGAACACTAAAAACCATTTCACTAATATATCTGACTGTTTCTTTTTTTGTCGAACAAAGGTAATTAATGATGCAATAATAATGACAATCGGAATAACCCCTAATTGGAATGATATTTTATTGCCGGAAAACCCGCTTCCGGAAAATTCCGTCCCCCAGGAAGGAACGAGTAATTCATACAACGCAACAAAATGCTCTCTAAAATTAACCGTATTTAATCCAACCACGTATTTCCCTTCAAGAAGTGCAGGAAGCCAAAAATAGGCTGATAGTCCGATTCCCCAGACAAGACATGCAATTGCCTTTTTATTTCGTATTACTGTATATGCAAACAGAAACGGAGTGAATATCATCCCAAGAATGTTGTGGCTAAGAATAAGTAATCCACAGAACAATGCTGTGGGTATATATCGTTTCTTTTCAATTGTCCAAAGAGTAAAAAAAAGTAGCGCAATCGCCCACACTTCTCCTATTGACCCTCTCACATAGATATCGACAAACCAATAGGGTACATAAGCTCCCACAACAGTTCCAAAGACTGCTGCAAACGGCCCATACAGGCTTGCAAGCCACAAAAATGACCCAAGAGCTGCTACTAAATATCCTAACCCCATAGATATTTGAAATGCATAGACTGCGTCATGGGAAAATATCCGAACCAATGATCCAATATAGTTAGGGAGCGGATAATGAAACTCAAAAATAGGTATTCCATATCCACTGTTTAAGGTTGGCGCCCAACGTGGAAATAGATATCCAGATGCAAGCATTTTTGAAAATTCAACAATCCGTATAATATGGTATTCGCCGTCATGTGTTGGAAGATAGGATGAACTAAACAGAGGTATGACTGCAAAACCAATGACGATCAGTAATACAAAAAGGATGATAATCAATTTCTTCATATTATTTTTGACGTTCTTCGATTGTAAATTCCCCTAGGGAAAAACTGTACGTTAATCTCCCCCACGTTGATACCGTATCCTTATACCAATTGCTTTGAAATAGTGATAGAAAGGGGTCATTATATATTTTGGGAATAATCACATAAATAGTTGATTTATCCTCTTCAACTGGCACATATCCATACTTCGTCGTCCCTATGTACCAAAATAAATATGTCCATCCGTCCTGCCAAAAGATAGGGATAGTAAATGATTGAAAATAAAAAGGTTT
>CAYRFA010000103.1:0-2525 GCA_964423435.1 uncultured Gammaproteobacteria bacterium
CCTATTCTATTGATAGCAACAATTGGAATCCTTAGTGTGAAGACTGTTATTGTGTATTGTATTTCCCGTTTTGTTGGATACCATAGAAAAACTGCTTTTTTAGTTGCTATTGGGCTTTCTCAAATGAGTGAGTTTGGTTTTATTATTGCAAAAGAAGGTTATTCAATTGGAGCAATCAGTGAACAGCAATATGCATTACTCGTCGCGCTCGTATTTACAACAATTATGGTCAGTGCCCCGTTGTCTAGCCAAGGCCATGGTTTATATTACTGGATGAGGGAGAAAACACGACGTTGGTTTCCCAAAGTGTTTCCGGATAGGAAAGAAGAAGCGTTGTATGCGACAAATCCAACACTTCGGAGTCATGTGGTTATTTGCGGGTATGGCAGAGTAGGGAAGTATATTGGCAGAGCGCTTCAGATGGCAGCTATTCCGTTTCTTGTTGTTGATTATAACGAAACAACCACGAGAGAATTACGTCAGAAAGGAATTCCTGTGTTGTATGGCGATCCAGCTGATATAGATGTATTGGATCACGCGGAAGTGGACTACGCAAAGTTATTGGTGGTTGCAATTCCCGACAGGCATACCCAAGAAATGGTGATAGCCAATGCACAAACGCTAAACAAACATATTTCGATTTTCTGCAGGACACATCATGAAGAAGATCAGGTGAGGTTAAAAACATTGCATGTGTCACAAATAATACAACCTGAATTTGAAGCCGCAATTTCAATTACGACAAAACTATTTCGTGAGTATGGAGTTCCTGAAGAAGAGATATCTGGTAAACTTCATCGCCTCAAAATCGAGCACGGGATGGGATAGATTCATGTTACAATATTCCTCATGAACGCGTTTAATTTTACGTGTACAAAAAATGATAAACATTCCAGTGCACGAACGGGGGTTATACATACGCCGCATGGGGATATTGAAACACCGGCGTTTGTACCGGTCGGGACGCAGGCAACGGTCAAATCACTGACTCCCGAGGAGATTAGTAACCTAGGAACGCAGCTTTTTTTTGTCAATACATATCATGCGTATCTCCGGCCAGGTATTGATGTAATTAAGAAATTTAAAGGACTTCATAATTTCATGCATTGGGACAAACCGCTTATAACGGATAGTGGTGGATTTCAGGTGTTTTCGTTAGGCAGAAAGAAATTCGTCAATATTGCTATATCAGAATCAGCGGTAACAAATAGAGAAACATTTACGAAAAAAATTTCTCTGAAAGATGGTCAAAAAGAAAACGTATATCCCGATGATTATCGTCCAGTTGGTGAACTTGTGAAGATTGATGAGGACGGCGTTACGTTTACTTCTCACTGGGACGGTTCACAGCATAGATTTACTCCAGAAAAGTCCATGGAATTGCAGTGGGACTTGGGATCTGATATTCATATTGCGTTTGATGAGTGCGCGCCGTTCCCAACGACGCATGACTATGCGAAAAAAGCAATGGATCGTACACATCGGTGGGCCATTCGTAGCCTAGCGATGCACAAACGTTGTCATGGGATAAATTATCAGGCACTGTACGGAGTTGTGCAGGGAAGTGTGTATGAGGATTTGCGAAAAGAGTCAGCACGGTTTACAAGTGCTTTGGATGTTGATGGATTTGCAATCGGCGGAGTTGCTGTTGGGGAAAGCAAAAAAGAAATGGTACAAGTACTTGATTGGGTGATGCCAATGCTTCCGGACGATAAACCAAGGCATTTATTAGGCGTTGGAGAGATTGATGATATTATTCCTCTGATTGCGCATGGTGTTGATACATTTGATTGCGTTCAGCCGACACGACTTGCCCGTATGGGAATAGTATTGACTAAGGGTGGTGAAATTTCTATTTCAAAGAAGGAATTTGAAGAAGACGTCCAGCCGATTGACAAAACATGTCAATGTTATACATGCAAAAATTATAGTAGAGCATATATTCACCATCTATTTCACGTTCGAGAACTATTAGGGTATCGACTCGCAACTATTCATAATGTATTTTTTGTTCATATCCTAGTAAAAGAAATTCGGGATATAATAAAGAAAGGAGGTAGTGTATATGGGGTCAAGTGATTTTCGTACACATGAAAAGAAAAAGATAAAGAAATCGATTCTTGAAAAGAAAGCACAGAATCAAACAGGATCAGGGGCATGGCAACTTCCGCAAGTTGAGATTATCAAAAAAGGAAAAAAAGAATGGTAAGAAGATTAGTTATTCTATTTGTCTTTATTTTCATTGTTGTTAGTATAACTGTCTGGTGGAGAACACCTGGTGTTCCAATAAGAAATTCAATTGTGTTTATTGGAGAGCCAACTGTGATTGTAAGCTGGGATACGAAGCGTTCACAGTACGTAATATTGACTATTCCATCTGATATACGCTTAGAAGCGCTTCATGGATATGGGTCGTATAGCATAGCTTCATTATGGAAGCTTGATATGCTTGAAAAGCGACACGGTTCATTGTTTCTTCCGTCACTTGTTGAAAATTTTACGATTCCTATCCAGTGGCATAGTAT
>CAYRFA010000104.1:0-2524 GCA_964423435.1 uncultured Gammaproteobacteria bacterium
TAGCGTTTCTTATTTGTCAGTATATCCAGTGTATCAGTATCAAGCTTCGGTGTTAAGGGCGTGATGAGTTGATTCACGACCGCTGTGTTTGTAGATGTTTTTGTCGTACGTACAAGTTCGAAATAAATCCACAATAATACCGTAATAAAGGTAAATATGGTAATTAAATAAAGATCTCGATCGGATTCTTGTTTCATATCGTACTAATTTTTGTAATACCCGGTTAATTTTAATTGTAATCGAATTTCATTTGTTCGTGCTTGTGGTAACCCACTTTTACTTGGAGAAAACGAGAGGGAATCAATAGTGATTATGCGTTGCATTGCCAACAGACCGCTCATAAAAGAAGCAAGCGTGTTGTACGATCCATCAATTGAAAGAGTAATCGGAATAGCTGTATGTTTCACAATAGAAGACGGAATAGCGGCGCTCGGAGTAGCTATAAGGATAGGAACTGAAGCTATTTGTATTGCACTGAGTGATGCTTGTGAGACTTCGGCTAAATTTTTCAGTTGTCGTGCGATATCAACCGCTTGGGGATTTGTTGGTATGGTATAAGAAATAACTTCTAATTGCGGTTGGATATTCTCAAGAATCGCTTGTGCTTCAATTAGAGCGTTTATCTTATCATCCATTTGTGTGTTGACCGCTTTTTTATCCACAATTTCTCTCTGTAAATAGAGAATGGTTTGAATTGTTGGCTTAATTGCAAACCATCCAAAAAGTGCAACAGTTAAAAAGAAAAAGATAACAGTGGAATATTGTTTTGTTTTTGGCTTCTTGAGCATCGGCTCAAGCGATCGGTAATATTTTCGATATTCCTGTGGTAAAGAAAATTTATCCATACGATTATTTTTTTATTGCTTGTGCCAGCTGTGCTGTTAGTGTGTATTGGATACCTGCAACTGTTTGTTTATCAACAGTACCAATTTCAATATTAGATAACTGTTTTGTTGAACTTAAATTGATTAAAAATTGAGAAAAACTTTGAACTGTTAGGGACACAACTTGTGATGTAATTTTGCTATCGTTAATTGATAACGATTGAAAATATGTTCCTGATGGGAGTAGAAGATGAAGCGTATTAATCGTATTTGTAGGAATTTCCTGCTTTGTAAGAAGTACTTTCATTTTATTGAGAGAATCCTGTATTTGACGAAATTGAATTTCCAAATCCTGATTGGCAGCAATGATATCTTGTTTCTGCATGATCTCATCTTTTAGATCAGTTAATTGACGGTCTAAGCTAAACCTGGAAAGAAACGCTACTAGAACAATCATTTCAGTGGTCACCATAATGTACCTACCATAGGTAGTAGCCCAGCCAATGAAGCGGCCTAAGGGAGAGTGTTCTTGTTGTTCAACACCTAAGAGATTGATAGATATTTTTGGCGCGGCAGGCATACCTCAATAATAACATAATTCATCATTTGGAATTAAAAGAAATGGTTAGAAGAAATGATTATTTCTTTATAAGAAGTTTCGAAAGACGGGATTTGAGTCGTGACGCTTTGTTTTTGTGGATAACATGAAGTTTGACTGCTTTATCAAGAAGCGTGAACACTGCTTGTAATTGTTTTTTTGTCGGAGTTTTTCTCATAAGCTTTACTCCATCACGAAGATGTAAGCGGTGCGCTGCGTTGACCACTTGTTGTTTTCTGTCTCGCCGTAATTTTTTTTCTGCTTGTGCTGTCACTGGCATATCACGAAAGTATACTTGATTAGGGTATAGCTGGTCAAGGTGAGATTGCGCTATAATAGGATCGTCATGAAACGTGTGTGGTCATTTCTTTGGAATAAACAAGCCTCGGTGAGGTCAGCAGCAACTGTTCTTATCATCATGGTATTTGCCTCTCGCGTTCTCGGACTTTTAAGAGATAGAATGCTCGCTGCACGATTTTCTCCTGATGAACTTGGTGTCTATTTAGCGGCATTTCGACTGCCCAATTTTCTTTTTGAGCTTCTTGTTATGGGAGCATTAACCTCGGCATTCATTCCTGTGTACACAAAATACTTAACCCTTGGAAAGCAAGAAGAAGCTTGGAAAATTTCAAATACCATCATTACCATTTCCTGTATTCTACTCGCGTTTATTACAATACCAATCCTAATTTGGACGAAAGAAGTATCACATTTCATTGCTCCCGGGTTTACTGATATTCAAGTGGAGCAAATGATAGGATTTACCAGATTTATGGTAATAGCCCAGGTGTTCCCGCTTCTTATCGGAAATTTTTTTACTGGAATTTTACAATCACATAATTTGTTCACGGTTCCAGGAGTAGCCCCTGTTGTGTACAATATCGGAATTATCATTTCTATTATTGTTTTTTCTTCAACCATGGGGTTATGGGCGCCAGTTGTAGGAGTTGGTATTGGGGCAGTTCTTTTTATGTGTATTCAAATTCCATCTCTTGTTCAACTCGGATACCGTAATAGAATGGCGCTGGACATTCACAATCAAGGAGTGCGGGAAATCGGGAAACTCATGGTGCCACGAACGATCGGTCTTGCGATATCACAA
>CAYRFA010000105.1:0-2513 GCA_964423435.1 uncultured Gammaproteobacteria bacterium
AAAATGATGGGATCTTTTGGAAAATATTTGAGTGCTGCTTTAATTTCAAGGAGTGATCGTCGGACGCTGAAATGGCGGATATAGGTGCCTAAATTATGATAGAGTTTTTTTGTTTGCTGGTTAAAACAGTAGTTACATGAGAATGGGCATCCTCGAATTAAAAATACCGTAGGAGATCCAAAGAGTACCGGCGTATTTTTATAACAGGACCAGTCTATCAGTGGGATCTTGTCGAGTGGTTCGACCAGCGGGCGTAATGGATTTTTATGAATGATATTGCCTTTTTTTACCCAAAGATTTTTAATATGAGAGTAACTTTTCTTTTTTTCTATCGCGTTTAACAGATCAATTAATGCAAATTCTCCCTCTCCGATACAGATCATATCTATGGATTTTTCATTGAGTACTTCTGGGAATAAGGTGGGATGTGGTCCTCCTAGGATGATGGGTATGTCAAAGTGTTTTTTTATTTCACTGCATAAAGAAAGAATTTCTTTCATAAAACAACTCAGACAAGAAAATCCTATTAGGTCAGGTTTCTCGGTTTGAATTTTTGAGAGAATAGTGGATGGATTATTGCTCAGAAGAAGAGAAAATGTATGACGACGAGATTTAGCTGCGGCGTTTAAATACGCAGTGCCACAATAGGGGGCAGATTGGATCTGAATCATTAAGATTTTTGCCATTGTTTGTTCAATACATTGTATAATAAATACATGAAATTGAAAGCTCAGGAACTTCGGACGCAATTTGTTGATAGAGAGGTTGCGAAAGCAATGAAGAAAAACCCTATTACGATTATTCTCGATAACGTGCTAGATACATATAACATCGGTTCAATTTTTCGTCTTGCCGATGCTGTCGCGGCTGAGAAAGTGTATCTTTGTGGAGCAACAGAAACACCACCAAATACGAGAATAAAAAAAGCATCGATTAATACATGGGCTTGGGTAGATTGGGAATATGCACCTGATACGGCAATTCTTATTTCAAAACTAAAATTAAAAAATTCAAAACTGTCTTTTATGGCAGTTGAACAAGATAAACGGAGTGTTACGATTCAGAACGTCACATATACGATGCCTATAGCAATTGTTGTCGGCAACGAAACACACGGGATATCGAAAGAAGTATTGAATGAAGTAGATACAATCGTTGAACTTCCTATGTATGGCGTTAATACATCCTTAAATGTCGTGGTTTCCTGCGCTATTATTGTCTATGATATTGTAAGACACAATAATGCACAAAAAATATAATACATTTTGGTTCGTTGTTATTATCGAATGCATCGCTATCGGCGCAATTGCTTTAGTGTTTTTTGTACGTCAACAACACATATATCAAATTAATCCTCTTTCAAAAACATCAATACAACGAAAACAGAATTCGCAATTCCAATATTATTATGAGTTTCCATCAAACACCAAAAACTATGGAAAGGCTACTTGGTTACGTAATGAAGTTACCTATCAATTTAACGCTGATGGTTTACATGAGCGTTTTGATTATGAAATTAATAAGGAACTTAATGTATATCGCATTATTACACTAGGCGATTCGTTTACCTACGGCATGTGGGTAAATACAAAAGATAATTTTTCAGAGGTTTTAGAGGACCTATTAAATAACTCAGTTCTGTGTCAGCATATTGAAAAATTCGAAGTAATAAATTTAGGAGCGCCGGGTTTTGATTTACGATATTCATTAAAGCGATTTGAAGATAAAGGAGCAAAATATTCTCCCGATTTAGTCATTTGGTTCATTCGAGGAGAAAATTTAGTGTTAGACATGGAACAGTATAGAGTTCGAGAAGAGTATTATAAGAAAAAAATAGATGAGCAATCAATAAATAAAACTGATAATCAATATCAAGCCTCGATGCTTGCGTATAAGGATAATATGAATACGTATGAAAATCTATCACCAGAAGAACAAAAAGAAATGATTCATTCACACACAGCAAGTATTAGTAGGTTATCAAGTGAATTTCATATACCCATACTTATTTTAACAAGAGATGAAGAGTCATCAGAGGATAGGGTAATAATGAAAAGCTACGCATCTAATGAAAATAATATTTGGTATGACGAAGTATCCGCTGTTAATACGTTTCATCCCGATGATTATCATCCGAACGAGGGGGGGCATAGGTATATTGCAGTTGAATCAGTGAATTTTCTTTTGAAAAATTTATTAACGACCTGCAAAACAAATAATCTTCATGAAAACATCCAATAAAATAATATTAATCATTGTGATTATTATTGAAATTGTGTGCATCGGTATTGTAAGTAAAATACTATATATCAAAAAAAATCTTGCGCGTACGAATAGCGATCCGTATATCATTCCGATAAAAAAAGAGTTTATCAGATTTCCCTTAGATACAACGCTCCATTATTACTACGAATTGCAACCAAATTCACAAAAAGAAGACGATTTTTCCTACATGAGGCTTTCCGGCAGCGTCATTCACACAATAAATGCAGACGGACTTAATGAAGGAAAAG
>CAYRFA010000106.1:0-2484 GCA_964423435.1 uncultured Gammaproteobacteria bacterium
GTTTTTTGGTTACATATGCAATTGTTTTTGCTGTTTCAACACCAATAAGAAGCGAGCCAATAAGTCCTGGGCCAATAGTCACTGCAATTGCATCATAATCAAGACTTTTCGTTGCTTCAGTAATCGTTGGTAATATGCATTTTAATTGTTCCCGGGATGCAACCTCAGGTACAATCCCACCATATTTTTCATGCATGGCTTGTGAAGAAGCAATAATAGAACTAAGAATTTCTGTTCCATCTTTGATAACTGCCGCAGCAGTTTCATCGCACGACGATTCTATTGCAAGGATATTCATGAAGCCTGTTCTCCTTTGCGAATACGTAAGCTTATTGGAATAATGATTAACAGTAATATCGTCACTATAATAAGAGCAATCCGAGGAGAATATGTATCTGCGAGTGCACCAATAAGAACTGCAAACACACTATAGATAATGTTTCCGATAAATGACACAACAGATTGCATCGTTGCCCGTTCTTCTTTGCTATATAAATTTTGCTGTATTGTTTTGATCGCAACTTGTCGAACCCCATAAAACAATGATGTTGATGAAAGTAGTGCAGGGGAGTACAGAGATGGGAAAAAATATGAAATAAAATCTATAGTTCTATTATAAATATCTTTAATAACAAGGATTGTTCCCGGGGATATACGCTTGAAAATCCGGCCACTATACCAGAAGCTTATGGTCGCTCCAAGATATGACAATGATTTTGAAATCCCTATTGCCCATACAGGCCACAGTGTGGCAACGAATGCTGATCGGAATGAAAAGGTGGCTTCTCCTATACCAAAATGAATTGCATCATATGCAGTTGTTAACTGTAATTTTTTTTCTTTAATTATATTTCGTAATGAAGTTTGAATATGTGCATAGATATTGTTTTGTTGTCTCTCTCTATTTTTTGGTTCTATAAAAAAGAAAGCAATGATGAGACAACAGACTTGTGGAATAATAGATAACCACATAAGCAGTTGAAAAGAAGAATTTGCAATAAAACCACCAAGTATTGAACTTACCATGAGGGCAATCTGAAAAAACGCACTGGTTGTGCCAAGATGATGAGAAAATGTTGACGAGCGTTTTGTTTCATGAATACTCTCGTAGAGAAGCGCTTCATTATTGCCGCTATACCAAGCTTTTGATAAACCATCCAGAAGAGCACCGATGGCAAGTATCCAATATGATGTTCCTAATGCATAGAATATACTGTACAAAACAGCGCTTATAGCTCCTGCAACAATTGTATATTTTCTTCCGATTTTGTCAGAAAATACGCCGGTTGGTATTTCAAAGAGTGCATTGGCAATAGTTGTTATAGAAAACAAACTCATGGCAAGCGTCCATGATTTTGTAACCAACCCAAAATAAATAATAAGAACGCCACTATATAATTTAAAATCCGTGAAGAAGTTAAATAGTGCTAAAAGCTTGATATTCCGCTCCATATTGTCTATTTTACTCAACTTCGAGTGCTTTGGCGAGAAGGGGTTGCTAAATCGTGATGTTAGGCCTATAATTACTATTCTTGATTGGAGAAACATATGTCCTTAGAAGTAGAAATTGAACCTAATTCTCAATTTGCACTTTTTCAAATGCATGTACATGATGGAAAATCATATCTATTACCTTTCGTATTTCCAGGAGAAAGAAAACAAATAAATCCTGAAGTAGCTGCATTTACGAAAGTGCCTCATCAAGAATCAACTGATGATACAGGGCTCGTTGGGGTTGATGGTTCAAGATTTGCTATTCCAGCTGAAGAAGCTTTTGGTTGTGGATATGAAGCCCATATTTTAGAACACTTACCAGGTGGTTGCGGTGGAAAAGTTAATGGTATCTTGGTCCAAAACGGAAAACATGTTGATGCTGGAGATGGGATTACATATTTTGGAACTTAAGCAATCTACTCAACTTCGAGGGCTTTGGCGAGTGAGGTAGTGGAGATGTTGGGAATGCGTGGAATAATAACTGCTGCCGCGCCAATTAATTCTGCTTGTTGCTGTTTTTTCGAAAGTATCGGGTCGCCTTCTGTTACGGCAATAATATTTGGATGAATTTTTTGTACCAGATCAAAATATTCTTTATCTGTTTTAAGCGGTTTGATGTTAATTACTTCATCTACAAATTTAATTGCTTCAAGCATTTTTTTACGCTGTTCTTGCGTATGAATTGGCCGATGATCTCCCTTTATTCTTTTTATTGTTTCATCAGATTCGAGTAGTACTACGAGTCTATCTCCAAGCTTCTTTGCTTCTTCCAAAAAATAAATATGTCCGATGTGCATAAGATCGAAACACCCACCAACGAGTACCGTTGTCATTGTTTTGTTCCTTTCAAGTAAACTGCCTGCCAAGGCCTGTAATTTGAAACGAATGTTTTTTCGAAAATGACTTGCCCGCTTCTCGAAACTCGATACTCGAATGATGCCTTTGCTCCCCATGCAGCAAAATCAACTTGTTTGACGACTCCAACTGGAA
>CAYRFA010000107.1:0-2474 GCA_964423435.1 uncultured Gammaproteobacteria bacterium
TAACCGGAACAATCTCATAATATCTTGCGAAGGGCGCACCTTTCTTATGACGAACCGAACAACTGCTCACGAGGCTGCGAACTCAAGCGGGTCGGTCACTTTCCACTCAGCGCCAGTGAGTATTTTTCCAGCCCGTTTCTTCTGCGAGACAGGAACGATCTTCTGATCAGCGTCTCGCACCACCTCGAGTGTTTCTCCAGCCAGTTCATGAATCCCGCTCTTCGGATTCCCTGTGTGCTTGAGAAACACGTTTTCGACAGCGGTGACGATTTGCTCCCAGTCTGACGCACTGAAGGAACTCATGGCCGAAAGTCCTTGCACTGCCTCGAGAGCTCTTCTCAGCACGACGTCACTCTTTCCGAGGCTCAAACTACCCAACCACTTTAGATCACTCACTTTTCCATCTCCTTTGGTCAACTAATCAAGAATAGAAATAGGTTTCTGTATTACTCCATTTTCCTCTTTCATCTATATTTTGAATATCTGCTAGATGAGCAGATAGCATACCGCGAGATGCGGTAAACCCGACTGCTCACCTACCAAAACCAAAAGATTAATTATTCGTCATAAGATTTTGTAAAGAGCAAAAAAATATGTTTTGAATGAATATATGGCGCTTGTGCCACATCTATTCAAAAGTAAAATGATTATAAAGAAAACAGAAGAAAAGTCAAAAGTAAATACAGGGTTACAGACGTATGCAATAGAAGGGAAACTGACTGGACTGTGACGTAGAGGGGTGTGACCATACGTCACAGTCCATAAAAAAGTCAGTTCGCGAAACAATTTACTTCCCATCCAATAGATTTAGTTAACAACGGTTTCAATAAACTTCCTTACCTATACCTCTTGAAGCTTCGTATCAAGGGAAATTGTAGCTTGATCAGTTGATCCCCAATTTTGACAGAGCACCAAACCTTGGTCATTGAGGATTTTCTTAATGATCAATGCATCACCTTTTTTGAAGACGCCGGCATCCTCTGCGAGAGTGACTACGGTGACATTTTCAATCACTCTTGTTAAACTTCGAAATGTTCGTACTGAATTATTTTGTGGCATGCTTAGCCCCTCCTTGTGGACTCAAAAAAAATCTATTTGGATGTTTGTTGTTCTACGCACCACCATATATACCTTATAAAGATATCCATGATGGTACATAGAACTATTATTCCGCAAACTGATAAAGAGCCTTGCAATCACATAAACAAATGCAATTATCTGTCTGTAATTGAAGTGGTTTGATTATAGAGAATAAATCATGAAAGTCAACGCATCCGTATCCCTTTTGCTGCAAGAAATGGCAAGATAAAAGTCGTTGTGATGATATCAATCATCTCTTTTTTTTAAACAATTGTATATCTTCCTGGTATTTCAAATGAAAAGGCGCGTTCAACTTTCGCAAGTCCCAATCTCCCCAACTCCACCACTGCCGATTCAAACGTCCCATCAAGACGTCGTTTTCCGTTTCTATCAATCACCGGCTGGTAAATATATCCATGATCAGCCCGATATCCCAAGGCTGGATCATGAGGATCATCTACTCCATGAAACAACGGAAATCCAGCGCGTATCAATGCTTCTGCGAGCCCTTGTTTCAATTCTTCAACCAATAGTTTATCCGCGTCACTTCGCGCATCTGGGCACATATCGTAAAAATACACACCATCTCGTACAAGCTGTTTTCTCCTGGTTTCAGTTGGGCATTGTGCCCATTTTCCATATCTTCATGAAAGGAAAAAAGATACCGTAATTCAGGATTATCTCTCATCATGTAAAGCAAAAGCTGTGCTTCGGGATATGAAACAGCAGCCAACACATCTTCCCAGGAGTGAGCATCATGTGGTATTTTAAATTTCCTATTTACATCTATCTTTCTTCCCATCACCCCATTTCTTCGTTTCACCCATTTGTCATTTTCAGGCATATACATATACTCTCTCTTTACTCTTCTCCCATTTTTCATAATGATCCGCTCTCGTTTTGGAACGGTGTAAATAGTTTCTCCTTGAACAAACGGACGCACATAATCCCTGCGCTGTCCAAAAAAAGCAGCAAGAATATGAGGATTCCATGCTTCCACTCGCGAAAACTGTTCTTTGGCAAATCGTTTCCGTGCAATATTTGCAATCAAATGTTCTCTCGGATGAAGTTCTCCAACAAATATCACTTGAACTGGTTGCTCTTCTCCGTCGAGCCTTGAAATATGACGATAATCAACACGTTCGAGTCTTCCTTCGGATGGAAAATCCATATCCAAATAGCGAATGGGTGGTTTATCCTGCACGACCACATCCTGAACTACTCCAGCATGATCAATAAACAAAGAATGCGCAACACACCGCTCTGCCAACATGATGGGATAGTACTGCCTTGAAAAAGAAGAGTCAAATATTATCTATTACATCCGCTCAACAGTCTCAATCCCAAGAAGATACAAACCACGTTTTAAGACCTGTGCAGTAGCTTCGGTTAGC
>CAYRFA010000108.1:0-2437 GCA_964423435.1 uncultured Gammaproteobacteria bacterium
TTCATTTGATTTTCTTGTGCGAAGATTCAGAAGTATTCCAACGAGAACGCTTCATAACGATCTTTCTCAATTGATAAAAGCGGGATTTATTCGAAAACGGGGAACGACACGGGGAGCTATCTATGAGCCGAAAGCATAAATTGACGTAAGGAAAAGTATATACTGATACTATGGTTGCCAAGTCTATTTTGTTTCTTCTTTTGTGTTCCCTTGTATTAAATGGTGTGCTTTTACTGCGTAAAGCGCCAGAGAAAACAGGAACTCTTGTTATTGGAGTAGTTGACGGAGATACATTGGTGTTAGAAGGGAAGGTAAAAGTACGGCTTCGGTATGCGGATGCGCCTGAACTTAAATTTTGTGGGGGCATTGAAGCAAAAAATGAGTTAGAAAAATTGGTCGTAGGAAAAAAGGTAGTGATAGAAGAACAGATCCCAGATCAATTCGGAAGAGGAATGGCAATGGTGTATGAAGGGAAAACACTCATTAATCAAAAGATGTTGGAAAGCGGATGGGTGCGATACCATCACGATACAACGAAGGATAAAGAAATGTTAAAGTCGATCGCAGATAAAGCAAAAAAAGATGGACTTGGATTATTTGGAAAATGCCAATCAAAAGTAAATCCGGAAAATCCGAAGTGCATTATCAAAGGGAACATGGACGATGCGACAGATGAAAAACGATACTACGTCCTCGGTTGTGCTCAGTACGCATTTACGATTGTAGAACTTGATGTAGGAGAGCAGTGGTTTTGTAGCGAGAAAGAGGCAAAAGCCGCAGGTTACACCAAAGCCGAGACGTGCAAATGATGATGAAGTATAATACGGGTACTTGCGGGACCTGCCCGCAATGCTTCGCATAGCGAAGCAGGCGGGTCGCATATGAAATTTTATTATACATATGTACTGAAAAGTAAACACGATAGAGAATTGTATATAGGCTGGACAGATGATTTGGTAAACAGAGTCAGAAATCATAATAAGGGGCTGGTTGAATCAACGAAGAATAGAATACCGTTTACACTGATATATTATGAAGCTTGTTTGGATAAGTCGAATGCAATTAATCGAGAGAAACAACTAAAAAGTGGTTTTGGAAGGGCATATTTAAAAAGAAGACTATAAATTGCGGGATCGTATAATGGTAGTACACATCCCTCTGGAGGATGTTATCTTGGTCCGACTCCAAGTCCCGCAGCAGGATTGGACACATAGAAACATAATTAGATAAAATATGTACACTAGAGAGGAAATTTTAAGTGAAACACGAAGGCTTGGAAAAGAGAAGGGTGGCAAAGCGCCAAGCGAAAAAGAGCTTAATCTAAATGCTGGGATTAAAAATTTTTACTGGCATAAATATTGGGCTAAAATTTCAGATCTTCAAAAAGAAGCTGGTTTTTCTCCTAACACATTCTTGAAAACTCCATATAAACATGATGATTTATGCAGAAAATTTATTTTACTCACAAGAGAATTAGATAAATGGCCAACTAAGGCTGAGATAGAATTAAAACATAATAAAAAACCAGATTTCCCAGGATCAACCATTTTTTATAAAAATCTGGGTAATATAAAAGATTTGGCAGAAAATATCCTAGAATATGCAAAAAGACGAAATTATAATGATGTAATTGGAATATGTGAAAGTGTAGTTGAACAATACAAAGATATTGATAATCAAAAAGTGACAGGTGTACAGGAGAAAGTTCATGGATGGGTATACCTTATTAAACATGGGCGCTTCAATCAGTACAGAATAGGCCAAACCACCAATATATTGCGACGTTGGAAAGAAAATAAAATTGAGTTACCTGAGGAACCGAAGCATATTCACACGATAGAAACAGTTGATCCTGAGGGTGTTGAAAAATATTGGCTAAACCGATTCGCTGCAAAGAAAATGAATGGTGACTGGTTTAAATTAACCCCAGCTGATGTAAAAGAATTTAGGGCGTGGAAAAAAATATTTTAGTTAATACGACTAAATGGGTATAGAACGGCATGCTCAGCTATTTAAGAACTATACGTTTTAAGGCTTATAAAAATATGAAGAATTCTTTTCAAGATTTTCTTAAGAAAAACGAAAAGATTATTGGAAGTATCGCTTCTAGTTTGTCCATAATAATGTTTTTTTCATTGATTGAAATATTTATTTCTAACATGCAAGGGAGAAGTAAAATATTTATTCAACCACTTGCAACTGCTTTTAACGGATTGTTTTGGAGTTTATATGCGTATGGGAAAAAAGATCGGTTTTTTCTTGTCCCAAATCTTCTGGGTTTAATTTTAGGTACATTAACTGTAATGTCCATATTTCTTTGAATAAGTTTTCTGGTGGGCATATACAGGCATGATCAGTTCGAGTCCATACGCATAGATTGGAGGTGAGAATTATGGCAGAAGAAAAACCAATTGGAAAAGTCATTCACTTTTACGAC
>CAYRFA010000109.1:0-2421 GCA_964423435.1 uncultured Gammaproteobacteria bacterium
GATGGGGTGAAAAAGCATATTATTGGCGAGATTATCAAACGGTTCGAGACGCAAGGACTTGTGGTTGTTGGGTTGAAATTTGTACAGCTGACCAAACCCATTCTTGAAATTTGGTATGCACATCACAAAGACAAGCCATTCTTTCCTTCTTTATGTGACCAGATGATGGAAACACCTGTTGTTGCGATGATACTGGAAGGTGATGGCGCGATACAGAAAGTATTTGATATCTGTGGAGTGACGGATCCGGCAGAAGCAGCTGCGGGGACTATACGCAAAGATTTTGGGGTCGATAAACCGCATAATGTGGTCCACCGAAGTGATAGCATAGAGGCAGCGGAAAAAGAAATTGGTTTATTGTTTCCATCAACTGAAATTTTTTCTTTGTAAATATGAAATCAGCAGACCTTAGATCAGGAACAGAATTCTCACAGAAACATGTTGCGTCTAAAATTTTTGTTAAACCAACAGAAGAAACAAACGCTAAACATCGGAGAAAAGCGGAAGAAACTTTAAAAGAATGGAAAAGATTACAACACGAACAAGGAAGTCCTGACAGCATTTTTCGAGATCAATAGTCGTTGATAAGAAGATAAATCTTATACCCGTTTAAATGAATAGGAGATTTGGTTTACAGTATCTTCAAATGACCCGTGTTTTCCAGACGGAAGATGAGTAGCGTGTCTTGGAGTCCCAACAAAAGCATCTTTAATATAGAACATTCCTGCTTCTCGACCGACTTCTGGTAATGCGCTGCAGTTCCAAAGGAGTACCGCGAGAGGAGGATCAGCTTCAGGAGGAAGCGTGACGCGACTGAACCCCTTTGGATTATCTGGTAACCGAAAAGACACGTGTTTGTCACCATCTGATGTATGAAAGATAGTCTCGCCTTCAATTGGACACATAATAAGCCTATAACTTATCTTCTTTAGAAGAATATGTCAAGAGGAATAGTTGTTATTCATTTCCAAATTCATTGTCTCTTTGTTGATGATCTCTTCGCGCTCGGCCTTTTCCTCTGGGCGGAGCAAGCGCGCCACTTCTATCAGATGGTGCATACGCATCAGGTTGTTCATCTTCTATACCAACGAGACGAGGATCGACATGATGTCTCGCTAAAAACGTTTCAACTGTTGGTTGTCCAACAAATCTTCCCATCATTGCTTGTCCGCCTTTAAGTGTCCCATCTTTAGTATATGTTTGAGCAAACATTTGCTGTAGATATTCAATGATATCTGGATTGGTTTCTTCAAAAAGATACGCAAGGCGTAAAAACGTCGACGTATTACGTATCTTTGTTCTTGATTTCAATTTTTGTAGTTGTTCTTGACGTCTTGGCGTTCTATCTTCGGCAAGAGCTGTTGTGATATATAAAATTCTTGACCAAATGTCGTAGCGTGGTTGATCATCTTCAGGATTCATCAGATTAAGTAATTGCTGCATATCTTCAAGTTCACCTTGAGAACGAAACGAATACCGATGTTTTGGTTCTGACATAAGGCTGATAAGATCACCTTGGAAAAAAGCATGGAAGAATGGCTGATCGGTAAGATTTTGATCAATCCGCATTTGAGTTTCGTGTTGTCCTCGTCCTTGTTCTTGATATGGCGCAACCATATGCGTTATTTATATTGAGTTATTTAATAATCTCAAGTTTGCGAAAGATGGGGAGGATGATTTCAAAGGGTAATCCGATGACGTTGGTGTAGGATCCGTCGATTTTGGTCACGAGATCCCATGGTGCTTCGTTTATGGTATAGGCTGCTGCAAAACGGGAAAAATCATAGCGGCTGATATATTGATCGAGTTCTGGACTCGTCATTTTCCGCATCGATACTTTGGTTTTGGAAACAGCATCCCACATTTTTTTCACGGTGAGTCCGTGAAGATACAATACTTTGACTGCTGTGACAAACGTGTGAGTTTTTCCCATGATTTCTTTGACCATCTCCCGCGCTTCTTCCCTGCTTTCGGTTTTTCCGAATGTTTTTTTACCAAGTATTGCCATAGAGTCAGCGGCAATGATAAGAGACCGACTGTCGATAGGAAGGTTAAATACGCGTGGGTTTTTGACGATTTCTTCCGCTTTTGCGAGCGCTCTGCGTTTGATGGTTTTGACTGGATCGACGTCTTTGATGGCATCTTCATCGACATTGGAAACAATGGTTCGAAAAGGAAGCCCAAGTTTCTCCAGAAGCATTTTTCTTCCAATAGACTGGGAAGCTAAGATGATCTGAATTGGTTTTTCCTCAAGAGGAATGTGTTGCGGTTTAAATGATAGGTTCATAATGGCCTATTATACCGCAAAAACACCTCAGTTACTAGGAGGAAAAAGGAGAAACTATGGGTTATTTTTTGGGTATTTGGTCGGGATGGAGAGATTTGAACTCTCGGCCTCGTCGTCCCGAACGACGCGCGCTA
>CAYRFA010000110.1:0-2405 GCA_964423435.1 uncultured Gammaproteobacteria bacterium
TTTCATACGTTATTTTAGCTTGCCGTTCTTTATTGTAAATAAGCGTTAATTCATCAATAAGCGCGAGTGCATTATCCGTTGCATTCCGCATAGCGACCATCCGCGCTGAATGTTCGCTTGCCTCAGATTGGAGTATTGCATCACGAAGTTGATTTTCAATATAGTGAGGCAGGAGTGCATCAAAAACTTCTTTTTTCGAAGGTTCAATGAGACTCTCTTGACCAATAGGTATTTTTGATTCGCTTGTATCAATTGATGAAATAGACAGCGGTAAAAGAGTTTTTATTCTCGGATGTTGCACGAGAGCTGATTTAAATTCATTACTGATAATATCAACTCCGTCATAGTGACCAGATAAATATTCGCTTGTAAACAGTTCTGTTAATGCAGGAACGCCATTTATAAAAGGAGGAATGGAAAAATCTGCAAGTAATTTTCCTCCGAGCCGAACAACAGTTTCAGCACCTTTTTTTCCAATCGTAATCGTATCAATTGCAGATAGTGTTGGAAATGTTTTCACATAATAGCGAAATAAATTACTATTGAGGCCCCCGCACAATCCTTTATTTGTAGAAATAAGTATAACAAGTCGTCTTCCAGTGAGCTTTTGCGGTTTTGTTAAATACGGATGAATAGACATGTCAACTCCTGCTGAAGAGCGGATGACCATATCATATATTTTTTGAGCGTATAATTTTCCTGATACTGCCGCAGCTTGTGCTTTTTTCATTTTTGATGCGGCCACAAGCTCCATAGCTTTGGTAATTTGCGCAATATTTTTTGCTGATTTAATTCTCCGTCTTAGAATTCGTATGCTTGCCATAAGTTTATTTCCACGTTTTCTTAAACGTTTCAATTGCATGATGTAACTCTTTTTCAATTTCAAGGGTAATTTGTCGTTCTTTTAATAAAAGTGTTGCTGCTTTCTTTCCCTCTCTTCGTATAAAATTCAATAAATCAGTTTCAAAACGATTAATATCAGGAATTGCAATATCGTCCATGTATCCATTAGCTCCAGCCCACATCAAGATCACTTGTAATTCAACAGCAATCGGCGCAAATTGCCCTTGTTTTAATACTTCCATCATTCGCGCACCCCGATCGATTTGCTTTCGTGTCGTTTCATCTAAATCTGAACTAAATTGTGCAAACG
Source organism: uncultured Gammaproteobacteria bacterium (assembly GCA_964423435.1). Classification (GTDB taxonomy): domain Bacteria; phylum Patescibacteriota; class Microgenomatia; order UBA10105; family UBA927; genus CAIJMI01. The sequence goes on from CAYRFA010000110.1 coordinate 1,154, forward strand.
CCGCGAGTTCCCGGTATTGTGCAAGATCGAGTTTCAAATTTCCCGCTACTTTTTTCATTGCTTTCATTTGGGCTGATCCCCCTACACGAGAAACGGATAGTCCGACGTTGATAGCAGGCCGTTGCCCAGCATTAAACAAGTCTGATTCCAAATAAATCTGCCCATCGGTAATTGATATAACATTTGTTGGAATATACGCAGAGACATCATTTGCTTGTGTTTCAATAATAGGAAGTGCGGTGAGTGATCCTCCTCCGTGCGCCTTGTCTACCCGACATGCTCGTTCAAGAAGTCTACTATGAAGATAAAACACATCTCCAGGATATGCTTCTCGACCTGAAGGCCTTCTGAGTGTTAAGGATATCTGCCTGTATGCCCATGCGTGTTTTGTTAAATCATCATAAATAACTAAAGCGTCTTTTCCTTGATCCATAAAGTACTCACCAATTGCGCATCCTGCATAGGGAGCAAGATATTGAAATGCAGCCGGATCACTGGCTGATCCCGAAACAATTATGGTATGACCCATTGCATCATGTTTTTCCAAATCAGAAATGATGTGTGCAAGTCTCGATGTTTTTTGTCCAATTGCGACGTAGATACACACAACGTTTTCTTTTTTCTGATTGATAATTGCATCAATTGCAATAGCAGTTTTCCCGGTGTTGCGATCGCCGATAATAAGCTCACGTTGGCCTCGACCAATTGGAATAATTGCATCAATTGCTTTAATGCCTGTCTGAAGTGGCATATTTACTGGTTCACGATACATGACACTTGGTGCAATTTTTTCTATTGGATATTGTTTTTTTGTTGTCATTGCTCCTTTTCCATCAATAGGTTCGCCAAGAGGATTAAGAACACGACCGATAAGATTTTCGCCAACTGGTACATACAACAGTTGCCCTGTGGATTCAACTTCTTCTCCTTCATGAAGTCCTAAGTAATCTCCAAGTACGATTGCTCCAACTTCATCTTCCTCAAGATTAATAACAAATCCAGCAACACCATTTTTAAATTGAATCCGTTCCAAATATGCAACTTCAGGAAGTCCGCTGATCTTCACTACTCCATCAGCAATAGCAGTAATACGACCGATATGTCTTGCTTTGACCCCAGATGTGTACCCTTGAATTTTTTTAGTAAGTTCATCTCCAATAATTTTACTTAAATCGCTATTCATAAGTTACTCCATAAGCATATGAGACATATTTTGTAATGTTTTAAGAAATGTCGTATCAACAACCCAATC
>CAYRFA010000111.1:0-2404 GCA_964423435.1 uncultured Gammaproteobacteria bacterium
ATGGATCAATAGAAGGAGTCAGTTGTATTTTTGGATTGGTATCAAGATACCGTCTACATACCGGATCGCGGATAATCTGATATACCTGCAAATTATCAGGACTTACGCGTGGAATGCGATAGGTAAGTGTTGTTATCTTTGTGTTCGACTGATTAGAAAAAACAATCTGTGCCGTCACAATTGCTTCACCGTTTCCACGGAGCAAAACTGTATATTTATGGTTTTGACCTAAGATTGAGAAGGAACCACTCGGAGGAATTGTGATATTCATCATTTTTTCAACACCCGTACTCGTTTTTTCTGTTGATTGAGCAAATATGGGCTGAAAGAGAGAAGTGACACAAAGAAGAAGAATAAAGGATATGATGGCCTTTTTCATATGCTATACTAGCATAGTATTTATCTCGCTTTCTTGTCAATGGTATGGACATAACAACATTTCTATTAGCACTGCTTGCTCTTTTTGGATGGGGGTTTGGGTCGTTTCTTGCAAAACTCGCAACCAATAAGATAGGAAGTACTGCTGTTTTTTGGGATATGGTCGGATATGTGATATCAGTTCTTATCTATGCAGTCATTGTATATAAACCAGCAGTGCTCCTGGCGGGGGATAAAATAGGGATCTGGCTTGCAATAGGGGCTGGTGTAGCTGGAGGGATCGGCGGGATTGCATTCTATTTCCTCATGACAACGAAAGACGCATCAATTGTTGCACCCTTAACTGCCGTTTATCCGGCTCTCACCGCAATACTCGCATTTATTTTTCTCCATGAGCAACTGACATTTGTCCGTGTTGTGGGGATAATTCTTGCAACAATGGCGGTAGTTTTATTGAGTCTGTAACGTCTACTATCTTACTGATTGTGTTCTAAAATACGACGAGTTACAGGTTCAATCCCACGACTAACCATCTTCATTAATTCATAAAGAATATCAAGATGCTCTTGTTGTAATGGAAGGTCTAGTTGATGGGCCAATCTACCCATTTCTGTTATATCTGGAGCATGTAATGCTGCAGTTTGTTCTTGGAGTCGTGGTACTGCATAGAGAATTCGAACACTCCCACCCCGAAGGTAATAATAAATGCGCTGTAATTCGATCGGTAGAGCTTTAATATCGTCTAATATGCGTTCACGAAAATCTGTTGCAGTATATGGTATTGGAACTTCATCTGTGGGGAGAATTGATTGACCCATCTGTGCTTGCTCTGCTGCTAAAATAGTAGCTAAATGATTATTAATTGTGCGTAATTCATTAAGTGGCATTTGCTGAAATCCACGAGATTGTAGTCTTGAGATCGTCGGATCATCATCTTGTTTAATCAGTCGTGCGATGAATCTTTGTAATGGTTTAGGGTCATATGATGGATATTGAGTGATTCTATCACCAGTGCGTGTTTTGGGCCTTGGTGATTTAATAAGCCTTAAGAGATCTGATATCTGGTCTGTTTGACCTTTTTGTAAGACGGCACCCTCAAGAGCAATTGCAAGAGCAATAGCGTGTGGATTGTCGAAAAAAGGTCCAAAATAAGGACTCGCGATGAAATATGTTTCATGACCTGTTAATTTTGGCCCCTCCTGTCCACTAGCTGGAATAATAGGTGCTCGACGGACTACGTGATGACGAAGGAATTTTTTCATTCTATCTTCGCCTTCATCAGAATGTGTATATGCAAGAACAAATGAGTCTAAATCTTGAGTAATTCCAGCCTCTATTGCTAAACTTGCTATTCTTCCTCCAATAGGACTTCCTGTTTCAACAACAGTGCACTCACTCTTTTCAGCGAGCAATTCAAATAAGGTTGGTTGACCCAATGTGGGGTTTTCAAAATCCGGAACAGGTAGTCCAATTGGTTTAACTTGGCGTAAAGATTCTCTAAGGCTTTCATGAATTGCTGGCATAGTGGATTGTATATATCATATATTTAGTATAAAAAGCAAGTATGGATCATCTTCATTGTTTTCATGGTACAATGAATCCGCATGAAAAAAGTTATTTCGAAGCCAGAAATAAAGAAAACCGTGGTAAAACCTACGCGTGCATTTACAAAAGAACTTGCCCGTGAGATCGTTAAGAATCTTACTGCAATTGGTAAATTCACTGCGCGGCCATTCCAGCGGCCAATTCCAAAAGAAACGCAACTGCTGATGCGTCCCGAAGGGGAGTACCCAATCCTTGTTGATACCAGTGTATTTATTGATGGCAGAATATTTGCCATTGTAAACAGCGGATTTCTTGTAGCTACACTCCTCGTATCCCAAAGTGTCTTAGGAGAACTGCAACATATCGCTGATAGTAGCGATAGTATCAGACGGGCAAAAGGGAGAAGGGGACTTGACGTCCTTAATGCGCTTAAAAATCAAAAAAATAATCCAGGAGTACGCCTGACAATCATATCTGATGC
>CAYRFA010000112.1:0-2361 GCA_964423435.1 uncultured Gammaproteobacteria bacterium
AAACCGTTTCCAAAAGAACGTGAATACATTCTCTCCAGAATTAATTTTGCTTCTGCCTACTCCCATGTTCAATCCCGCATGACTGTTGGAGAAAATTTAATTATCTACGCGGGACTCTACGAAATACCAGACGCAAAGGAACGAATAAATGAACTTCTATCGCTTTTGGAAATAGAGGATTTAAAACATAAACTATTTTGGCATTTGTCTTCCGGACAAAAAACACGTGTTATTCTCGTTAAATCACTTCTGAATCGCCCTAAACTTCTTCTCATGGACGAACCAACTGCGAGTCTTGATCCGGATATTGCAAATAAAATTATCGAACTTATTCAACTTCTACAACAAAAAGAGCATATATCCATCCTATTTACCAGTCATAATATGGGAGAGGTGGAACAACTCTGCGACAGGGTAATGTTTTTAAGTCATGGAAAAATAGTGGCCGAAGATACGCCACTGGAATTGACCAAACGGGTTGGAAATTCTCATCTGATTTTGACTTTTGATGGTGAGCAGACACCTGTACGCACATTTCTCATCAGCGAAAACCTCGTATTTACGTTTCCGCGCGAGCATGTTGTTGAAATATCACTTGTAGAAACTGATATCCCAAAAATATTATTTGGATTTCGAAAACACAAAGTATGGATCACAGATGTCAATGTAGAAAAACCTGATTTAGAAGATGTGTTTCTATCAATTGCTGGAGGAACGTATGAGAACTTATAGAATCAAAATAGTATTACTCCATACGTGGTACCACTTTTTGCACAGTATGGAAACGTGGGTAGACGTGTTTTGGAATCCTGCTGTTCAAATTTGGGTATATGCGCTCATTGCTCTTTCATTTAAACAAACAGATAGCCCGCAAGGCCTTTTTGTCATGATTGGGATGATTTTCTGGAATGCCATCTGGGTCGGAGAATATGCTATCGCGGTCGGAGCACTTTGGGAAATATGGGCACAGAGTTTTAGCGGATTATTCATATCTCCCCTCTCCATGACTGAATTTATTGTGGGACAAATGATATCAGGAACGATTAAATCACTTCTTGCCATCATCGTGTCCGCTGTCATTGCTTTTGTTCTCTACAATTTTTCTCTTCTTTCGATTGGTTGGATGAACGTAATTTATATACTCGAACTTCTTGTTTTTTCCTGGGCAGTTGGCATACTGTCACTGAGCTTAATATTCCGTTATAGCACTCAAGTACAATCATTATCATGGGCGCTCGTATTTCTCATTCAACCTTTTGGCGCAGTATTTTACCCTGTATCAGTATTACCTGTTCAAATTCGCTGGATTTCGTATGGACTTCCAGCAACCTATATTTTTGAAACCATCCGAAAACAAATTACGACGGGAATCATTGATTGGCAAGCGCTGGGAATTGCAACCATTCTTAATGGGGTTTGGTTTATACTCGCTTGTCTTATTTTCCAGTATACCTACCGCCAAGCCAAAAAATCCGGCGCATTTGCACGGCTAGAGGGATAAAACCACAATCACTGGATTATTTAAACAGAAAAATGTTTGAAAATATCTATGACACCGTTTTTATCAACTGATTTCCCGATATATCCGTGATCACCTTTTGATAAAACTTTTTCTTTTAACTCATTTGAGCTATTTCCCATAGCTCCTGCATACCCACAGGACTGAATAAATTGCCAATCGCTTGCACTATCTCCAATCCCTAATAATTCCTGCGGGGTAATGCTGTACTCGGAAGCAATTTCCATCGCCGCTTGTTTTTTTGAAATATCTTTTTCAGTAATGATGGCAAATAAATGAGGCAATGCTATCGGATGAATACCCCAACTGAGAGTCGCCATATTTTCCAACGGTTTAAATATCTGTATCAATCTCTGTTTGTCGCTTTCATCTTTCGCAATCGGCATAATTTTGACTATTTCTTGTTTCCTAGCCTCATCGATAAGTGAGGCAACAATTTTAGGATCTCTTTGTAATATATGCATATGTATTTTTGTTATCGTAGACGCTTGATTAGATTGAATAAAGTAATCATCAACAGTGTAAAACTCTGTGTACACATTATTTTTTAAATAAACTTCAATAATTTTAATAGAATCTTCTTTATTGATTACGTGTTTTTTCAGAACAACCTTATGTATTGGATCGATGATAACTCCACCTCCGTTGGTAATATGTAGGTTATTTAACCCAGCATCTGTAATAATTTTTTGTATTGAGTAATGAGGTTTCGCGGTACACAAACTGATAATTATTCCTTTTTCCCGTAATGATTTTAGTGTCTGAATGACATCAGGATGAGGATATGGAGAATTAAACTCAATTTTTTCTCCAACAATAACTCCATCAACATCCAAAATTAT
>CAYRFA010000113.1:0-2354 GCA_964423435.1 uncultured Gammaproteobacteria bacterium
TTAAATCCTCTCTGTTCCAGAGTATACATTTTTGCAAGTGTGCTGTCCATGATGTTTTTCTGTTCGTTTGCTTTATCTTGTTGGTTTTTTTTTGCATCAAGATAGATGGAAGAGCCTGTTTTTTCGTACTGTTTTTGATAGTCCGCAACACCTTTCAGGTGAAAATCGTAAAAGGTTTTTGCACTTGAATACGTGTATCCCAGTTGTTGCAGTTCTTGATAATTTTCGTAGCTGTAACAGAGATTTGACGATGATCCGTCCAGATGCGGTATTTTGTACCGGTAGCAGGGGATGAGGGGTTGGGAAAGGACAGATACGGTTGTGGGAATGACCCGTCTTGTTATTGTTGGTGTTGGTGATGGTGTACGTACTGGTGTTGGGATACTTGTTTGAGTCGTGGAATCACTTTCAGAAATTGCATCAATCCAGGCGATAATAGTTTTTGAAAGCGCTTGTATATCAGGAATTTTTATTATTGCAGTAGTTGTTTTTGGGAGTGCAGAAAACGTATTGCGCACCAGTATGATACCGCTTCCAAGAAAGAGAATGAGAATTGCAAAAACAACAAGTTTTTCTTTCATTTCAGTTCAAACATGACGGTGACGGTTTTTTCAACCGCTGCAGTTCCTGCTTCCATGCCGCCGCCTCCACCGCCTCCGCCACCCTCAAAATAGACGGGTCGGGATTGTGTCATGCTGTAGCCCTCAATTACGTTGATCATGGGGCCAAGTTTCATATTTGCTCCACGTGCCACAAGCTCTGCTTTTTTCCTGGCATTGGCAATTGCTTCTCCCAGGAGACTGTTTTCAATATCTGTTGTTTCATCCATGGAAAATTGCGGGCCATTGATATTAGTTGCTCCTGCTTTCGATAAGACATCAGTTAAGGCACTTGCCCGTGTGACGTCCCTGAGGACAAACGATGCGGAGTTACTGACATTCCACTGTCCTGGACGTGTTTTTTGGCGATTGTCTTCGTAGTACTGTTCCTGATTTTGATAGACGCTGATATATTGTGTCTTGATATCTTCTGTTTTAATACCAAATGCCTTTGCTGCTTCCACAATGGCATTGATTTTGTTTGTCACTTCATTGGTTGCATCCTGTTTGTTGTCTTTGGTGACAGAAACACCTGCTGAAAACGTTGCAATTTGGTTTTTTTGTTTACTGATTGCTTGTCCTGTCACAGTGACGGTTCTTGCTGGTTGGGTTGCTATGATGCCCCAGTTTACTTTTTTCCAGGGGACAAAAAAACAGATAAGGGTAAGAAGAATGATTATACTGATAATCCACACACCGTGCATAAGTTTTTCGTTCATAGATACTCCTTCATTTTATAAAGATACATATATAGTTAGCTTGCCAGAGGAAAGAGTTTTGCGTGTTTTTCCAAATCTTTAACACGCTTCTCTAATGACGATTGGTTTGTGTCATTTGTATCAAGAGATGCTCGAATAAGCGTCAATTCTTTTTCAATGGATTGGAGATTCCCTGATTGTTTATCGAGCATAGTAACGATCCGATCTAATCGGGCAGATATATCTTTTTTTACCTGCTGAGACAATGCAGGAACAAGTTCTGATTTCATCCAATCAATGTCTCCTTTAGTTAACATACTTTTTACAATACTCTGTTAACAATACTGTGTCAATGAATATTTAGGCATTTTTTTGTGATACACTAGAAATATGCCAAGTAGTGAAACTTCAGAAGATTATGTTCTTTTATACGTATGTTCTTGAAAGCAAAATAAAGAAAAAGTTGTATATTGGATATACAGGTGATTTAGTTAAACGGGTAAAAGAACATAATCTTGGACTGAATCAATCAACAAAACCTTATAAACCGTGGAAACTTATTTATTATGAAGCGAGTCTCGATCAAGAAGATGCAAAACGCAGGGAAAAATATCTTAAAACAAGTCAAGGAGGGAGACTTCTCAAGCGCAGATTGAAAGAATATTTCTTTCAACACCTGCGTTTTGCCTGAAGTTCTACTACCTGGTATGGCCAAATATGTCCCTGACATTGGAAGCAAACGATGGGTGATTATTTCTCCTTCCCGGAGTGCCAGACCCGATCAAAGTATTAAACCTCCGAGTGAAAAACCAGAAAACTATCCTATTTGTCCATTTTGTCCGGGGAACGAAGCAATAACGCCTCCTGAAGTATATCGGATCGGAGGCGGGGAGAAAGATAAACCCGGCTGGTCTGTACGCGTTGTTCCGAATAAATTTCCTATTACGGATATGCATGAAGTGATCATCCATTCCCCGGATTGTGAAAAGGATGTTGATGTCTTGCCGCTTGAACAGGTGATTAAAGTCATGACTTCGTACAGGGACAGGTATCGCGC
>CAYRFA010000114.1:0-2329 GCA_964423435.1 uncultured Gammaproteobacteria bacterium
GCCCCCATCGTCTAGCGGCCTAGGACGGAGCGTTTTCAGCGCTCAGATCGCCGGTTCGAATCCGACTGGGGGTACAAGCTAAGTAAGAAAGTTATTTTTTATCCAATTCAAATTGTTGAATAAATAAATTCAGGATGTCCATAGCAAATTGATGTTGAGATTGCGGTACCATAATCGAAAGCTTAATAAGATTCCACAATTTATCGCTTTTATGATCTTCAGCATCACTAAATACAACAGAGATCATTTCTAAATCTCCTTTCAGGGGGCTACTAAACCGCAAAAGATGCCGTGTAATAGGAGTAATAACAAGTTCTTCTTGCGGTAATGGTACAGGTTTATTTGTCTTATATTCAGACCACTGTTCTCGTATGGATGAGAAATATTTAGCAGATTCCATAAGTGTTAGAATGGAACCAGGATCTGCCCTAAAAAACCATACAGCGGATGAAGGATATACATATGGTTTAATTGGATAGAGATGTATATTTATACCATATTCACCACGCAATCCATCTGCATGCCAATTTTTGGGACCCAATATAGTAAAAGTCTCGTATTTATACGCCATTATTTGTTGTAAAAGTACAGTAGAAATGGCAATCGGTATTTCTACGACACTTGAAGACGGTGTAGCTTGCGTAGAATTTCCAGTTGGGAGAATAGTTATAAGTGTAAATGGTACACGAAGAGGTGAATTGAGAGAAGTAAAGGACTCTCGATTTATTGCGGATGCAGACCCTTCACTTATTGGTATTGGTGCCATAGTTGGCGTAGGTAATTCAGCAACTGTGGTGGTATCTGCTATTGGAGGTTTATTAAATTTAGTTTTAATAAAAAAATAACCTGCAACGCTGTAAAGAACTATCCCATATACAATAACGAAGATAATAACAGGTGGAATAGCGGGTTTTTTTGGTTCATTGGATTCTGTTAATTGTTGTTCTGTTGAGTTTACTAAAATTGGTTGGGCAGGTTGCGACATAGTTATTTGGAAAAACAATTTCTACAACGTGCTTGATAGACATTGTCTGTTAGTTTTGAAACAAGTGACGGATCAACTAAAAATGCATTTGCTGTTTTTCCCTTTGCAATTCTCTTATGAAAAACAGCGTCAGCACCACAAAGGCTACAAACAGCTGATAATTTTGTCACTTTATCTGCAATTGCCATTAGCGTCGGAATTGGAGAAAATGGCTGACGATCAAACGTCATAGCTAGTCCCGCAACAATGACGTGTTTTTGTAAATTGAGTAATGTTTGCACCACATCAACTAGTTCGTCTCCAAGCCATTGAGCTTCATCTATTGCAACCATATCAGTAGTTGGTTTGACACGTTTAAGTATTTCTTTCGGATGGGTAATAACAATAGATGTAAATGAGTTTCCTGAATGACTGTGGAGTTTATGATCTTTTCCATATCGAGTATCTATGCTGTGTTTAAATACAACAACACTTCTTTTTCCGATTGTCGCGCGTTTCACTTGTCGAATCAGTTCTTCTGTTTTCCCGCAATACATGGGACCTGCAATGACCTCTAAATATCCATTGGATTTCATACCCTTATACTACACGATTTGATCTCTTGACTGAATCATTTTCGGGTATATTATGGATATATATGGCAGAATTAATAAAAGAATCGATCAACATAGGAACAAATAAAGCACGGAGGGAAATGGTACCAGAATGTATGATATGGCGCGGTAGGACATATCAGTTTACGAGTATTGGATTGCACCATACAACCTATGAAGGAGACGTTCTTATCCATCTTTTCTCTATGACTACAACAAGCGCTTGTTTTCGTATTTCATTCAATACTAATACACTCCTTTGGATTTTGGAATCAGTGGAGGCGATATGACAAATGCGTTTACCTCCCATGCTCCTACAACCATGTATGTTGATATTAATTCCTGCTTTGCAACCATCGAGCAACAAGCAAATCCATTACTTCGGGGAAAACCTGTCGTTGTAGCGGCATATACGACCGGAAACGGATGCATTCTTGCTGCATCTATTGAAGCAAAACAATATGGTATTAAAACAGGAATGCGAGTACGGGATGCAAAACAGATATATCAGCCGCTTATCGTTCTTTTCCCTGATCCTGAAAAATATCGGTATATCAATGAACGTCTCACAATGCTATTACAATCTTATTCTCAACATGTTCAAGTCCAATCTATCGATGAAATGATTGTCCGTATGGATGAAATGCCTCTTCAATCTATGATTGCGCTTGCAAGAGAAATAAAACAAAGGATACGAAAAGAGATAGGTGTTTGGATTACTGTTTCAATCGGTATTGCACCGAATGCATTT
>CAYRFA010000115.1:0-2321 GCA_964423435.1 uncultured Gammaproteobacteria bacterium
ATAGCACCTAACCTGATATTTGTTTCTTCGTTATATGCAGGAATGACAACTGATAGAAAAGGTTCTCTCATGGCTATGGCTCCACATAATGAATAAGCTTATATATTTTAACAACAGACACGTCCCAAACACCAGCAATTTCCGCTCTTCCAAATCCGGCAACTTCCCATAAAGAATTACCTAAAGGTTGGCAAAAAATATCTTCGCAAACAATCAAAAGCTGATCCGCAACAGTCTTTCGATCTGGATCAATAACACTATTTTCAATAACAAGAGGCGATTTCTTCCATATTTCAAAAAAGTACCTGTATGCATGATCAGAATTACCGGTTGTAATGAGCGCGAAATTAAACGGTTTATTATCTGTTTTTTCAACAATGGCTTTCGAAATCATCTCCACTTGTGCAAGTTGTCTATTTGGTTCATAGATAAACGGTCTCCCCTGCCAATTAAATACTGATAACCCGATGATAGCCAGTGTTCCAAATATTTTTCCTATGTAACGAATCTTCATTGCGTCAATCAAAAGTAAAGCAGTGAGGTAAAATGGAAGCGGAAAAAAAATCCCAAAATAATAATCATAAATATTTTTCTTATACATACCAAAAAAAATAAGGGGGATAACAAACCAACTCAACATAAGTATGAAAATATTCATCCCTTTTTGATTATTTGTCTTTCTTGCACGGATAAGAAGAGTAAAAAGCGCAATAATTCCACCAATTGCCAAAAACGATTGGGCGAAACGCCATGGATCACGAATTACGGGATTCATATTTCCCAATGCACCGACTTCTGGAATCCTGATAATAAACCGTCCGAATAATCTGGTCGTTACATCTTGAATGTTTCCTATAAATTGATGCCATTGAAAACCAGTATCTTTTCCAGTAAAAACAAACTCCAAAATGGCACGTGAGTTGGTAAATCCATGACGAAGTTCAAATGCGAGAAATGGTGAAAATCCTAAACAAAATCCCAAAATGAGATACAGGATGTGAACAAAATTCAACTTTCGGTAGTAAATTCCGAGAAGAACTCCTTGTGTGAAAATAAGAAACAAATAAATGTAATGCAGCTGCACTCCAATACCCGCACATAACCCAACATAAAATAGAAGTTTATACTGTTTTTCAAAAATTGCTTTTCCAAGTAAATACATTGATAACAGTGCAAAAAATGGAACGATATTGGGATTCCAAGATGAACGAGAGTACGCTATCACAATTGGAGAAATAGCATATAAAAGAGAAGCAATCAAAGCGACTGGTTTTGAAAACCACCGAAGGCCCACAATATAAACTAGAAACACTGTGGCTATACCAAATAATGCAACCATGATTGCAGGGCCAACAGGGTTTAGATTCCATGCCCAGAGGAAAGGAAGCATGAAATAGTAATAAATAGGCCCCATAAAAAATCCGCCCACAGATGCTGTTGGACCGAGAAGGGTAAACTTATGATCAATAATCATCCGTTTTATAATGAGCACGTCCCTGCCTTCATCTCCCAGAAAAGTCATATAATCGGCAATTTTATAGAGGCGTAAATACGCTGCAAGAACGAGAATCACTAAAATTGGCAAAAACGGTAATATTTTTTTTACTTTTTCTTCCATATTACTTTTGAATACACGGTGTAATTCCAAATAAGAAGAAGGCCTGTTCCAACCAAGAAATAGATAAAATATTGACTATCTCCGAACAATTTCATTCCAAGAGCAATCGTTCCTGTTTGAATGAGAACAACTCCAGAAAGCGACGTTCCGTAAAATTGGGCTAACTTTGCAACATACATACCAAAAGAATTAATTTTCTTATCTTTAAATGTCCATATATTATTTAAATTAAAATTAGAAAATATTGCTGCAGCTGCTCCAATAAGATTGGCAATCGTTGGCGGCAACCCGATCCATTCACGAAAAACAACAAGTAACCCCGCGTTGATAACAAATCCAAATCCTCCCACCATCAAAAACTTCCCAAATGATCCGTTCATCCCCACATAAAGTAAAACATTTTTTATATACTCAGCGGGGGCAATTTTTGAGTGGCCAAATTTACGATCTGTAAAGTGAATGGGAACTTCTACAACCTGTGCTCCCATTTGAATTGCTTTATGCAAAAACGCTATTTGAAATACGTATCCTCCATACGCTTCCATCTGATCTTTTAACTTAAAATAATACTTCACTGCATACGCCCGAAAACCTCCTGTCCAATCATGAACATGACTGTAACCCAGTCCAAACCTGACAATTGCATTTCCAACAACGCTAAATATTTTTCGATGAATTCCCCAATTGGATGGAATTGATCCGC
>CAYRFA010000116.1:0-2272 GCA_964423435.1 uncultured Gammaproteobacteria bacterium
AATCCCAAGAAGATACAAACCACGTTTTAAGACCTGTGCAGTAGCTTCGGTTAGCTTCAAACGATAGGGGTTTTCCAATATCGGACATTTCTGATAAAACAGGTTAAACGCCTGAGCGAGCGTAAATAAATAGGTACAAAGAATGTTTGGTGCATAGATTTCGGCTGCTTCAGCAACAATTTCAAGAAAATAGAGAAGAAAACGAGCAAGCGTTCTCTCTTCGCTTGTCAGTTTCTGATTTTCCTGAATTGATTCATCCCCTGTTCCCGCTTTTCTCAATACTGATTGACACCTAGCATAGGTATACAACAGATACGGCCCAGAGTCGCCGTTCATATTAATGGATTCATCAATATCAAATGCAATCTCTTGATACGTTCCCACTTTCAAAAAACTATACTTCACCGCCGCTATTGCCAATGCTTCACTGACAATATTTGCATCAATTTTATTACTATCTTTATATTTTGATATATTATCTAGTACTTTGATATGTATCTCCTCCTTAACTATATCAATCAACCACTCACCTAGTACTACCTGCCCAGTTCGACTACTCATCTTCCCCTTTTTCAGTTTCACCCACCCGTATGCCAAATGATACTGAATCCCTGGTTTAATAATTCCCAACAGTTCCTCGGCCTTAAACATTATCTTCGTAAAACTTTTCTGTTCTGGTCCCAACACATGGATGAGTTTTGAAATCATGGGAAATTCTTTCATCTGTGTCGTCACGAGCGCCAACTCTTTTCCCTCATAGGTCGGTAACCCCAAACTATTGACAAACACCCGGGTATCCATGTCATAGGGTTTACCATCAAAAATAATTGCGCCTTCGTCTTTGGTAAGAATTCCTTTTTTCACTGCTTCTTTTGCCAAATCTACCCCCCGCAAGCATTCACTTTCAAAAAATAACCGATCATAGTGCGTCCCAACGCGCCTATACATATGGTCAAAATAATCCAAACTCCATTGCCGTGTCTCTTTCCACAGCACGTATATACGCTCTAATTCAGTCTTATCTTCTGAAATTCCGCCAATTGTTAAATAGTCAGAGGATGCTTTTGGTAACCCCTGTTCCTCGGCGAACCGCTCAGCAGAAGCATAGATGAGGTAGTTTAAATCATGAATTTTCTCTTTTGCCTTTTCGTCTGATTCATACGCTCCACTTCCTGCTGCATAGGCTTTTCCTAAAAAGTTCACTCGTTCAATAAGCCCAGTAGTATTATCTACTTCATCTTTATAGGGAGCTATATACAGAAGCGCGTACAATGCCTTAGCAATATGCATCCCAACATCTCCTTGATAATTTGCCCGAACAACAGTGTTCCCTTGTGACTCAAAAAGGCGTATGAGACACTCGCCAATGGTAATATTTCTCAAATGACCAATATGAAAGGCTTTATGCGTGTTTGGGTGGGCGAATTCCACCATGATAGTCTTCCCCTTTTCCAATTTCGTTGATTTTTGGCGTATTTTGGCGCTATCTTCTGAAAATAGCAGTTCAAACACGAGAGTGCTAAGTTTTGCCTCGGAAAAATAGATGTTTAAAAACCCTGGACCAGCGATTTCAACACGAGAAATGGCCTGTAACGCTTTTTTCCATTCGGGTTTTATTTGAAAACCAGGTATAGTTTGACCCGTTTGATATGTAGTTAGATCCCCTGCCTCTTTCTGCATTGAGGCTACGACCCCTTCCATGACACCTTGTATCTTTTTAGCAATATCTATAGGACGTAGCTTATTTTTCTGCGCTAGTACCATTGCAATGTTTGTTGTGTACTCCCCATGGTCTGCATTTTCAGGACGCGAGACCTCGGGAATCACCCCATCATACCCAATAGAGGTACAAACTGCCGTAAGGATCTCTGTGATTTGTTTTTTAATGGAGTAGTTCATAGGATGTCTGATCCTTCGATAGTATTACCATAGCACATGTGCCATGCAAATACCTCTCAATCAAGATTTGTGTTTCTAAAAGGGCATCTTCAAGCATATTTCTATCAATAACCGGAACTTTCTCAATGACTAACATTGCATTTTTGGTCGTCTCTTCAATCTTTGTCCGATCCGCTTCCCGCCAATTCCAACGCCTGCACAAAAAACCTTCGTCGTCTGCATACGCGACCTCTCCAGCATCACACACCTCTTCGTGATCGTTTCCAAGTGCCATTCCTTTTTCTGTTCCCGTCATAAATCCAAGCCGTACATCACCTTGAATTTTGTCCGAGTCCTCTGCTCCAACCGGCATATGATATTTGAGAGAAATATA
>CAYRFA010000117.1:0-2224 GCA_964423435.1 uncultured Gammaproteobacteria bacterium
GTTCAATAAATTGTTTGACCGCACCCAAATAGTTGCCAATATGCAGCGTCCCATCACCAGATGGAGTAATGGCAGAATAGATCCGTTTACCAGAAACAATTGTTTTTGAATTTATTACCTGTTTATTGAGAATACATATGTCCACAATCTGAATTTGTGGAATCTTTTTAAGATCCTGGGTTTTATATCGGAACGTATATAATAAACTCCCCGATCCGGCATTAATATATTCTTTTTCAAATATTTTTGTATCGATATATGTAGGAATGTTTGGTAGGTATACGCTTGCTGCGCCACTGGGAACTCCCGTTAATTTTTCGAATTCTTCCTCTGTCGCCATGCGAATAGTCTTAATCCCTAATAGTTTTTTCACTTTTTCGTTATCAAGTTTTGTGTCCCCGCGTCGTATGATGGCAATAAAAGAATCATCGGTTTTCATCACAAGCGTTGCAGCGGAATCTTCCATTCCATACCCAAGATATTTTTGAACTTCAAACACAGTAATTAACTGCGGGTGTTTGAGTATTTCGTGCGTAATCCCCAATTTTGTTAATTGATCACTATAAAGTTGTACTTGTTTGTCTATCATATATTTCCTTTCTTCTATTGTATCATTTGTTTTTACATGCGGGCTGGAAATTAATCCAGCCCGCTTTTTATTATTTCATTGTTCCTTCTAAAAACGATTCATATGCACTGAGATCTAAAAGCCCGTGACCGGAAAGATTAAAAAGAATTGTTTTCTTTTTTCCTTCTTCTTTTGCTTTTAATGCCTCCACAATCACGTGTTTTATTGCGTGGGCTGATTCCGGTGCTGGAATTATTCCTTCTTCCTCGATAAAGAGTTTTACAGCAACAAATACCTCTTTCTGATCATATGCTACCGCCTCAATGAGTTTTTTGTAGTACAAAAAACTCACAAGCGGTGCTGCGCCGTGATACCGGAGCCCTCCAGCATGAATTGGCGACGGGATATATCCGCTTCCGACTGTATACATTTTCATTAAAGGTGTCATGCCGGCAGTATCACCATAATCATAGCGATATTCCCCTTTCGTTAGCGATGGACACGCAGTTGGCTCAACCGCAATTGCTCGAAGGTTAGAAACTTTCCCAGCAATTTTTTCCGCGATAAACGGAAACGCAATGCCTGCAAAATTGCTTCCCCCTCCGCAACACCCAATGATAATATCAGGATATTCACCAACATTTTCCATTTGCTTTTTAGCTTCCTGACCAATGATTGTTTGGTGAAGAAGCACGTGATTGAGTGCACTTCCGAGCGCATACCGCGTATTTTTGCTCGTGACTGCAACTTCAACTGCTTCGGAAATTGCCATACCTAAACTGCCATTAGTATGTGGGTATTCCTTTCGGAATTTCTTTCCGCAGGCGGTTTCTATTGATGGACTTGCATACACCGTTGCCCCATACAACCGCATAATTGTTTTTCTCTGCGGTTTTTGGTCATAGGAACTTTGCACCATAAACACAATGCACTTCATCCCAAATAGCTGTGTAGCGAGGGAAAGCGCTGACCCCCATTGTCCAGCACCAGTTTCCGTTGTCAGTGTCGCTATTCCTTCCTTTTTGTTGAAATATGCCTGAGGAAGAGCGGTATTGAATTTATGACTTCCCACTGGTGACACCCCTTCATATTTGGCATAAATATGCGCCGGCGTTCCCAGTTTTTTTTCAAGGCGACGGAGTCGCAGGAGCGGAGACGGCCGATACATGCGATAAAACTCATACACTTCATCCGGTATCGGTACCTCCTTTTCTAGCGTCATTTCCTGTCGGATGAGTTCTTTTGGAAAAATTGCCGCTAAATCACTAGCCGCAAGCGGCTTTTTTGTTTTCGGATGAAGCGGTGGATCGGGCAAACCTACCCCATATTTTTTCAAGTAGTAAGGTAAATTCAAATATGTTTTTGGTATTAAATTTTGTTTTTTCATATATATTCCTTTGTAATAATTTTTTTACACGTTGAGGGAACGAATTGCTTCGCCAGTAATTCCGCTTTTTTGTTTTGATGACGAATTTATTCACAAACTACCCTTTCTTTTTGTATACGCAACAGTTCAATAATAAAGTTGGTTGTGATAGCTTTTAGTTTTCCTGCAGTCAGCCTTCCAGATTTATACGCTTGATATATATTTTCAACATATGCATCATCTGGATGATGGTATTGAAGCAGTGTAAAGACAGGACAGATTTCAGGAAC
>CAYRFA010000118.1:0-2200 GCA_964423435.1 uncultured Gammaproteobacteria bacterium
AATTACCAATGAAGATAAAAAAGTCATCACCCAAACCGCGCTTCTTGTGAAGGATTTGGAAGATAAGAAAAAAGCATTGGAAGGAGAAAAAACTACCCTTGCTTCCATGAAAGAAGACGTAGATAGACGGGCGGTATCAATACGAAAGCTGGTTGGTGATGCGAGTGCATATCAAACAAAATTATCCGGATTCATTGCGTCTTTAAGCTCACAACAGCAAGCCTTTTTAGGAGCAAAACTGTCAAGCTTGAATCTTCCGACTAGTCTTGGGGCAGGACCGCTCTATTGTACGGACGACCGAAAACTTGATCCTGGATTTTCTCCGGGATTTGCGTTTTTTACCTTTGGTATTCCTCATCGGGTAGGGATGAATCAATATGGCGCGTTGGGAAGAGCTAATTCAGGAAAAGGTGCCGAAGACATATTGCGTGCTTATTTTAATGACTTTGAATTTGTAAGTGGCAAAGAAGGAGAAACAATATTTGTGAAAGGAACCAATGAATTTGGACAGTCATTTAATGAATCAATGAATATTGAAGAATATATGAAACATGTACATGAAATGCCAACAAGTTGGCCTCAGTCAGCACTTCAGGCACAAGCCATAGCAGCACGTTCATATGGATTAGCTATTCAAAAAGCAAAGGGATATGTGCTTCCAAGTCAGTCGGATCAAGTGGTGAAAAAAGAAACTAACGCTCAGAGTTGGATCGATGCAGTAAATACAACGAGAGGAAAAATTATGGCACAAGGAGGCAATCCGATCAAAGCATGGTTTTCTTCAACAGATGGAGGATATACATATAATTCTGGAGACGTATGGACAACTACCACCTCTTATACAAAACGAATGCGTGATGCGGATGGAGAGGTAAATAGTTTTTCAGACCTTATGGCAAAAGCCTATGATCGGGATTCTCCATGTTTTTACGCAGCGCAAGGGTGGCGTAGTAATTACGGAAAGTCTGCGTGGCTTAAATCTGAAGAAGTTGCAGACATTGTAAACGTGATCCTTCTTGCTCGAAGTGATTCGAGCGTGCGGCCACACCTCTATCAACCAGATAAACCAAATCCAGAAGGAACGGATTCATGGAGTGCTGATCGCGTGAAACAAGAACTTCGAAATAAGTCCATAACTCCACTCAACAACGTTTCGAGCGTATCTGTTACAGGTGTTGATTTTGGAGTTGGGAGAACAACACAAATTAACATTTCAGGTGACGGAGGGTCAGTATCATTTGATGGGGATGAATTTAGAAACTATTTTAATATTCGGGCTCCTGCGAATATTCAAATCGTCGGGCCGTTGTTCAATATAGAACGAAAGTAGTATACTTATCTGAGGTATTTACCATGTCAGAACGGGCGCATGAAATAACTAAAACAAACCTCCTTACCTCGTTTGCGACGTGGCCTCCAAATCTTCGATTTGAAAACCAAGAAAAAAATGAAACAGTTATCCTTTTTTTACGGCAGCACCTTATTACTCTTGTTCCAATAGTAGTATTAGGAGCGATATTCATTCTTGTTCCAATGGTTGTATTTCCTATATTTTTAAAAGCACTTTCAACCACAATCAACGTACCAGTTGGATATGTCATTATTGGTACAATTTTTTGGTATATTGCGGTATTTGGTATGCTTTTGGCAAAATTTTTATACTGGTTTTTTAATATATTTATCGTTACCAATGAGCGGATTATTGATATTGATTTTATCAACCTTCTTTATAAAGATGTCGCAGAAGCGCAACTCTCTCGAGTGCAAGATATCTCATATAACCAAAAAGGAATTTTTGGAACCATATTTAATTATGGAAACGTTACTATTCAAACTGCTGGAGAAATACCAAATTTTGAATTTGAAATAGTTCCAAAACCAAATGAGGTGGTTGACATTGTCGGTGATGCAGCAAAATTGAAAGCAAAGAATGGGGAGGACGGTCATTAGTATGGATACACAACAAATAACAGGTATTGGGTGGATGGCAATAAAAATACTTACTGTTGTCGGATTATCTCTCTATGCTATATATGGAGCAATAATTATCAGGCAAGAAGAACTCATGTCAAAAGTACTCGCTGAAACGTCAGAGCCAATCTTACGATTCCTCTCCATTATTCATTTTATTGCTTCATTAGCTGTTATCGTTTTAGCCATCATTCTTCTTTAATAAAACGTGATACGATAGAAACGTATG
>CAYRFA010000119.1:0-2198 GCA_964423435.1 uncultured Gammaproteobacteria bacterium
TATGAAACAATGATTGATGAAAACAAAAAATTGTTTGATGAGTTTTTCCGTATGCACGAAGAATATGTAAAGAATCCAAACATCGTGCAGGAAAAATTCAATTTTGTAGGAAGACAAATTCAGGATGTGATTCATGATTATGAACGAAGACTGTGCGGCAAAACAGAAGGTGGACAATATAGTAAATTCTCAACAAAATTGTCAGAGAAATTCTGGGAGATTATCCGGAAAGATTTTCCAAAGATTGATTATATCGGCGTAGTATAACTTCATGCGCTTGCCATTCAAAGGTATCATCTAACTGTTTTAGTTTTATTTTTTTGTGATATTTCACTTCAAGCGTTTTTGCAATGATCCAATCAGCCATATGCGGATTCTTGGATAAAAATGGACCATGGGAATACGTCGCAATGCAATTTTTATAGACTACTCCTTCGGTACCATCTTCTCCGTTATTTCCATTGCCTATGATCACTTTTCCAAACGGTTTAGCGCTTGTTCCTAGATATGTCCGCCCTCCGTGATTTTCGAATCCGACAATAGTTTTTCTTTTTAGTAAATCAGTTTCAACAATCATATTTCCTATACATCTTGGTCCATTGACACCTTTGTATCGTGTGTCAATATCAAGGATATGTAAACCTTCCATAATAACGCCATTTCCAGGTATAAATGTGTGACCTAATAATTGTGGCGCACCACAGACAAATAGTCCCGGTGTTCCCTTATCTATCATTTCTTTCATACCTGGACCAATACGCTTTCGTAAATCGGAAATAAGAAGTGATTGTTGCCGATCTTGTGCACCGCCGCCGAAGAACAAGTTGATAGTTGATATATCTAAGATCTTAGTAGAAAAATCTATCGGAATAATTTTGCAGTCAATACCCCGCCATTCACAACGTTTTTTAAGAATAAGAATATTTCCACGATCTCCATATGTTGACATAAGTTCAGGATATAACCAACCGATGATAATTGAATTTTTCATAATATTTTCTTTCCGGTAAGTAGTTTCCTGACCTCAAGCATGGCTGAATACGTTGCGAGAATCCATAATGTTTCGTTTTTTTGAACTTTTGATAAAGCAATGTCAAGCGCTAGAACGAATTTATCAGAAACAGTTATACGATGAATGTCGTCAATCGCATATTTTATTCTGATAGCCATGTCATACATTCTATCGCCAGAGATAATTATTTCTCTTTTTTGGGCGTTAAGAAGTTCAAAATCAACATCCCAAATCCAACTCACATCTGTTCCATCAGGAATTCTGTCATTAAGAAGAAGAAGTGTTGGACCTTTATTTTTTGATTGTATATATGTTTGTAAAGATTCATTAAATCCGGTTGGATTTTTTGATAACACGATACGAACGTTCCTCCCGCGAACAGTCATGTGCTCCATACGACCAAATGCAGGAATAAAACTCGCAAGTATTTCTTTAATACTTGCTTGATCAATTTTAAAAATTTCTCCTACGGCTGCAGCTGTTATAGCGTTATAGTGATTATAAATTCCCTCAAGTGATGACTGATAATTTTTCATGGAAAGTGTCACATCAGGATGAGTAAATCCGCATGACCCGCACGCCCATTTACCCAAATGAGAATAATACACTCCACCATAGGTAAGTCTGGTTCCGCATTTTGGACAATGAATCGTATCCGTTGCATGTTGCATTACCTTTCGATAAAGCGATGAATTTTCAAGACCAATGTATAACTTTCTTGCTTTTAGATCTTCACAAATAGCTGTTATGAGCGGATCATCAGCATTTGCAACAACTGAAGTCTTATCTGTGAGTTGACTTAAAGCTTCTTTCCACTTGCGTGCGATGCTGTCAACTTCACCATATCTATCTAATTGATCCCTGAATAAATTAAGCAGTACTATTATCGAAGGTTGAATATGCCCAAGCACGATCGGAAATACATTTTCATCTACTTCAAACACACCCCAATCCTTCTTTGATGAAATGAGCAATGAAGAAACAATTCCATTAAGTAAATTTGCTCCGGTAGCATTGTGAACGACACGAAGACCTTGATATTCAAGAATTTTTTTGATCATCAAGGAAGTTGTCGTTTTCCCATTTGTACCAACAACAAGGATAATTCCCTTAAGTCTTGATGAGAGATGTTTGAGGATATTTGGATATATACGAAGAGCAATTTCACCAGCCCATGTTCCTCCGG
>CAYRFA010000120.1:0-2184 GCA_964423435.1 uncultured Gammaproteobacteria bacterium
AATTACCAATGAAGATAAAAAAGTCATCACCCAAACCGCGCTTCTTGTGAAGGATTTGGAGGATAAGAAAAAAGCATTGGAAGGGGAAAAAATTACTCTTGCATCTATGAAAGAAGATGTAGATAGACGGGCGGTATCGATACGAAAGCTGGTTGGTGATGCAAGTGCATATCAAACAAAATTATCCGGTTTTATTGCATCGCTTTCTTCTCAACAGCAGGCGTTTTTAGGGGCAAAACTGTCTAGTTTAAATCTTCCGACCAGTCTTGGAGCAGGACCGCTCTATTGTACGGATGATCGAAAACTTGACCCCGGTTTTTCTCCGGGATTTGCGTTTTTTACCTTTGGTATCCCGCACAGAGTTGGGATGAATCAATATGGAGCGCTCGGAAGAGCACAGGCGGGTCAAGGATATCAAGATATACTTCGAGCGTATTTTGACGGAGTCAATTTTGAAACGAAAGAAAACATTACTCTTCGTGTAAACGGATACGGTTCCATGCCATTGGAGCAGTATATGCTTGGCATTTATGAAATACCGGACAACTGGCCGATGGAAGCATTAAAAGCACAAGCAGTAGCAGCTCGTTCATACGCTCTTGCATATACACAAAATGGCGCAAATGAAATTTGTACAACACAAAGTTGTCAAGTATATAAAGGAGGAAATAAGGGAGGGAATTGGGAACAGGCAGTGAAGGCGACCGAGCGGCAGGTTATGGTTCGTGATGGGCAGGTCATTACCGCATGGTTTTCTTCAACAGATGGGGGGTATACCTACACATCATCTGATGTTGGTTGGTCATCAAGACCGTGGACAAAACGCCTGCGGGATACTAATGGAGATATCAGTAGTTTTTCTGATTTGTTTTCAAAAGCATACGATCGGGATTCTCCGTGTTTTTACGCGGCACAAGGATTTCGAAGTGCATATGGAAAATCTGCATGGTTGAAATCTGAAGAAGTTGCAGATATTGCAAATATAATCCTTCTTGCAAGAAGCGATTCAAGCATGCGGCCACATCTGTATCAACCGGATAAACCAAATCCGGAAGGAACTGATTCGTGGGACAAAGAGCGGGTAAAACAAGAGCTTCGGAATAAATCCATTACTCCACTAGACAACGTTTCCAGCATATCTATTACAGGTGTTGATTTTGGAGTTGGTAGAACAACACAAATTAGTATTTCAGGTGACGGAGGATCAATATTATTTGATGGGGATGAATTTAGAAATTATTTTAATATAAGGGCTCCTGCAAATATTCAAATCGTCGGACCGTTGTTCAATGTAGAACGAAAGTAGTATACTTATGTGAGGTATTTACCATGTCAGAACGGGCGCATGAAATAATCAAAACAAATCTTTTTACCTCATTTGCGACGTGGCCTCCAAATCTTCGGTTTGAACATCAGGAAAAAAATGAAACAGTGATCCTCTTTTTACGGCAACACCTCATCACACTTGTTCCCATGGTCGTATTAGGAGTGATATTCGTTTTTGCTCCGATGGTGATATTCCCTCTGTTTTTAAAAATGCTTTCAACCACAATCAAGATGCCGGTCGGATATGTCATTGTCGGTGCAATTTTTTGGTACGTTGCGGTATTTGGCATGCTTTTGGCGAAATTTTTGTACTGGTTTTTTAATATTTTTATCGTTACCAATGAACGGATTATTGATATTGATTTTATTAACCTTCTTTATAAAGATGTCGCAGAAGCGCAACTCTCTCGCGTGCAGGATATTTCATATAACCAAAAAGGAATTTTTGGAACCATGTTTAATTATGGAAACGTCGTTATTCAAACTGCCGGGGAATTGCCAAATTTTTCATTTGAAATAGTCCCAAAACCAAGTGAGGTGGTCGATATTATCAGTGATGCAGCGAAATTGAAAGCAAAAAATGAGGGAGACGGTCATTAGTATGGATACACAACAAATGACAAGTATTGGATGGATGGCAATTAAAATACTTACTATTGTCGGATTATCTCTTTATGCAATATATGGAGCAATTATTATCAGGCAAGAAGAACTCATGTCAAAGGTACTTGCTGAAACGTCAGAGCCAATTTTACGGTTGCTTTCTATTGTTCATCTCATCGCTTCTTTAGCAGTTATCGTTCTAGCCATCATTCTTCTTTAATAAAACGTGATACGATAGAAACGTATGCCAAAGAT
>CAYRFA010000121.1:0-2172 GCA_964423435.1 uncultured Gammaproteobacteria bacterium
TGCTATACTAGCATTGTGCATAAATCATTTTATGCAAGCGGATTTTTGTATCACTCACCTTCCCAGCAAATTCTCTTGCAACAAACAACTCGTAATGAAACAGTGACCTTTGATTTATTTCGAGGGAAAAATAAGAATGGAAACGATCCAAAAACAGTCTTTCAACAATTTGTAGAAAAAACATTGAAAACATCCATAACTGCATCATCTGTCCACACGGTCTATGACTACATCCATGATACCGAAGGAGAACAATATATTTTTTACGTTGAAGTAAAGAAAAACATTCCCAATGATGGATGGATACTTTTATCCAAAGTATCAAAATATACCATGAGTGAACAAACTCGTCATGATATTATCATCGGAGAACGCGTTATCCGTTCAAATATGCCGCCCGTGGTCCATCCCCAGTAACAACAAATGTGAGTGCTACTCCTGATTTATCCGCTCTTCCAGTTCGACCAATCCGATGGACATAATCATCATAGGATTCCGGTTCATCAAAATTGATAACATGGGATACATCGGGAATATCCAATCCGCGGGATGCCACATTGGTCGCTACCAATATTTGTAGTTTATTCTCTTTAAACTGAGCTAGCACCCGCATGCGCTGTCCTTGTGATTTATTTCCATGAATTGACCCGACAGAAAATCCGATGCTCGCAAGAGACCGGGTCAATTTTTCAACATTCCATTTGGTGCGACCGAAAATAAGTACTTTGGAAGATTCTTCATTTTTTAAAAGTCTACAGAGTACCTGCAATTTTTCTTCTTTATTTCGGACCCGAATAACATCCTGATTAATATGTTGTGCGGTTTCTTTCACCTTGACTGAAACCGTTATTGGATCTTTTGTAAACGATTGAATAATGCCAGTGACATTTTGCGGCACCGTGGCGGAAAAAAATAATGATTGCCTGACTTGCGGAAGCAGAGAAATGATACGCCTGATATCGGCGATAAAACCGATATCGACCATGCGGTCTACTTCATCAAGCACGATTGTCTGGTAATCCATAAGGTTAATAAGCCGTTGTTTTACAAAATCTTTTAGCCTTCCGGGAGTACTGATAAGAAAATTCGGATTCTGCCGTAATTTCCAGATTTGATTACCCATACTTGCCCCGCCAATAATCAAAGCTGATTGGATATGTAGCCCGCTGGAAAAAAAGCGCAACTCATCATCAATTTGTACGGCAAGCTCACGTGTTGGAGCAATAATTAGTATCTTTTGCCTCCCATCGCATATCACTTTATCAATAAGCGGAATGAGAAAAGCCGCTGTTTTCCCTGTACCGGTATTTGCTATTCCCACCACGTCACGACCGTTTAAAATAAGTGGAATGACTTGATCTTGTATTGGAGTTGGCACAGTATACCCTCTTGATACAATATTAGCCTTTAATTGATTTGATATCGCAAAATCAACAAATTGATGCGTAGGTATATATGGAGCCGCCATTTCTACGTCTTTTGATTTATTGACATATCTCGTCGCAGAAACACCTGCACTGGGTGCCCGATGAGGACGGCTGTGTGTATTTCTTCGAAATGCTGATCTATACATATATATTGGTTGATTTCAACCAATAAAACTGCCTAGATGAGAATACGTGCGGAATAATTGAAGAAAGATACGAAGTAAAATTTTGAAGTACCTTTATCTTTTGTTATTCAAACAACTTATCAAATATAGACAGATTCATGAGTTCAAATCTGTAAAAAGAGTATATCAGATCTCTTTCTGTTTGTCAACTTACTATAGGATTATTTATACAGGGTTATTTATACCTGTGCAAACAGGACAACATAATTCTTGCCGTATGCTTTCGCACATTTCGGACATGTTGTATAGGAAAAATACATTTTTTTTAATTTTTTACCTTTATTATCAACATATTTTTTCATCTCCTCTGCCCATATTCCAACATTTTGAAACGGTCCTTCAAATACTTTAGTAATGAAAGTTCCTGAGAGAGTTGCCATCTGCGCGCCGGGAACACTTTTGGCAACATCAATATAAATATCTGCTCCCCACAAAGACGTTTCATCGGTCAACATGAGTTGATATGGCGCATTCGCTTTCGCCTTCTCTATTAGTCCCATGTTTTTGATAATTTTTTGGCCCATATTCAAAGGAATATGCAAGAAGCTAGTTATATGATC
>CAYRFA010000122.1:0-2113 GCA_964423435.1 uncultured Gammaproteobacteria bacterium
GCTAGTGATAAAGCATACGAAATAGCATCTTTTCGGTTAGGAATTTTGTGGATTTTTTTGTATACCGGAATTCCTGAAGCAATTTGCTCAATGATCTCACGTACATTCTCTGTCCGATAATCTTCTTCTGTTAAAATGATCTCATCAGCATATTCAGCTGATGCTTTTCCCATATACGGGCGTTTAGTCGTATCCCGAAGTCCCGCGCTACCAAATACATGGATAAGTCTTCCTTTTGTTTGAACGCGAACTGCTTTGAGAGCCTGAGTTATTGCATTTGGCGTGTGGGCAAAATCAACAATGACAGTATATGGTTTTGACACGACTACTTCCATGCGCCCCGACACACCGCTGAAATTTTTCACAGCTCGCAATATTTTTAGTTTTGGAATATTTACTACTGTTGATGCAGCAATTGCAGCGAGACAATTATACTGATTAAATTCGCCCGATAGCGCTGTTTTAAACGGAAATGAGCCCCTGGTTATTTGTGCTTGCCGATGAATCCCATAGGTTACCATGGTTTTTTTTCGTAAAAGTGGAGCAATTTTGTTAAATAATTCTGCTTCATCACGGTTAACAACAGCAGTGCGTGCCGCAAGAAGCAATTTCATTTTTGAAGCGACATAGTTATCGTATGTTTTGTGCCAATCAAGATGTTCGTGCGTAATATTTGTCAGTACCCCTACCGCAAATTTCACTCCCAACACACGAGATTGTGACAGCGCATGCGACGTCACTTCTAAGACCATATGCGTATCTCCATGATCGACAGCTTCCCGAAGGTACTTTTGCACCCAAAAGGCACTCGGGGTTGTCACATGAAACCCTGTGTCATACGTTTTCCCGGCAATGACTGCCTGAACAGAGGTAATCATTGATGTTTTATATCCAGCTGCTTTGAGAATTTCGTAGATTAGGGTGGTCGTAGTTGTTTTCCCATCTGTACCCGTAACCCCTATAACCGTGAGTTTGGATCCCGGGAAGCGAAAATAGATTGCCGAAGCAACGGCAACAACAAAATGATACAGGCTCTTCAGCCATCTAATCATCCTCTGATTATACCAAAAAAACGAAGTCTTTTACTGTTTCGAGGCTAAAACGAACTATTTCACAATCTCAAGTACTGGTGTGTAGTGAAATTTTACTTGCGTGGTGTTGCTTAGTTTAAGCGTTATCATTGGAAACATAGGCTGATTTGTTTTTGATGTATCCCAAGAGAGATTTGGATATTTTTTCATAAACGAATCAAACGTTTCTTTAAGAACAAACTCAACATGATCAAGTCCTGATGAGCACTTCTGGCCTTCTTTTGGCGCAACAAGCTCTATTGCCTCATTTACATATTGTTTATAACGAAGTGGCTCTTTTAATTTATATATACCCACTCTTCTTCCACCAACAATTTTTTCTGAAACATAGTCACCAATTTTATCAAAGTCCGTTCGTAAATTATCATAATCTTCATTTGACGACGCTTGATACCCGATATGATCCATATTCAAATCTGATACATCAATTCCGAACTCATTAATCTTTTTTAAAATTCCTTCAATAAATGTTGTGTAGTTATCCAAAACCATATTGACATAATAATACCACAAACATTTTAATCTTAATAAAAAAAATATATATTCGTATTTTTGACTAGCGGCCGCTAGGATAATTTACGGATATGAATTTAAATACCTTGTCTTTATAGTTGTGCGGGGATGCCGAGGTAGAGAAATAATTCTTTGGCGATATTGAAAAAAAGAGGCGCTGCGGTTTCTGAACCCCATTGAGATGAACTTGGTTCCCGAAGCGTCACAAGCATGGCAAACCGTGGTTTATCCGAAGGTGCAAACCCGACAAATGACGCGATTGTTTTTTTGCTATCATAATGACCAGCTACAGGAATTTGGGCAGTGCCGGTTTTTCCTGCTATCCGGTACCCTTTCGGTTTCGCCCACTTGGCCTCACCATTATCTACAGCTGCCGTCATCATTTCCGTTACCACCTGAGCAGTTGCAGCATTAAATATCTGCCGGATTTTTTTTGGTTTTACATCAATAATTCTCTTTTTTGCATTCTGCATTTGTTTTACCATATGCGGCTCCATGAGCCATCCGCC
>CAYRFA010000123.1:0-2071 GCA_964423435.1 uncultured Gammaproteobacteria bacterium
GAACGTATGACTTGTTTATC
The DNA here is from genome assembly GCA_964423435.1 of uncultured Gammaproteobacteria bacterium. Taxonomy (GTDB): domain Bacteria; phylum Patescibacteriota; class Microgenomatia; order UBA10105; family UBA927; genus CAIJMI01. Next base: position 21 of record CAYRFA010000123.1, read on the forward strand.
AAACTCAGCGCTGGCAAAATCCAGCCAGCGCTGGGGTCAATGCTCTGTCAAATTGTCTCAGCATGCTTTGCTGGTGTTATTTTATTATTTCAGTTAAGAAACACCACGGTACCACAACAATTATGGAGCCTACCAGGAGTAGGAGCGATTGCTGGCGCAGGAATAACCATAGGATCGGCATTGATACTCACAATGATGCTCCTTGTCAACCCCACTATCAAAGCAGCGATTTTTATACCGACTATTTTGGTATTGCGAATTATTACAATCATTCTCTGGGGAATTATTCTCTTGAAAGAACCGGTAAAACTAATAAACGTTATCGGAATGATCCTCAGTCTGATTGGGCTATATCTAATGAAAGGAATGTAGAGGAATCTAAAGGAGGTATATATGAAAAAAGAAACTGAACCAAAGATAAAAAAAGAAATTGAAAAAGATCAACCAAAGGGAATTGAGGAAGACGAAGAATTTGCCAAACGAAGGAAGGAATGGGAAGAAAAATATAGCGAACCTTGGGGTGCATTATTCGATGCAGCAGATAATTAAATACAAACCAAATGAAAGGAGGTGAAATATATGCAAGATCCAGAAAAAAAAGTCATTGTTTTTAAACCCGGTGCACCAGAGTATGGTGATGGATATCCATTCGTTTCTACAGAAAAGCCAGAGACAAAATCAAAAAAGGAGGAACCGCGCGTGAAGAGTGATGAAGAGATAGATTTTGATAACCAGATATATATAGAATAAAAAATAACCAACCTTGTGTATAAATACAGTTTCTTGATACTATCAATATATGAATCAACAAATACAGAATTTAAAAGGGTTTCGGGATTTTTTACCCGTTGAAGCAGCGAAACGGAAATGGCTGAGGGATCGCCTTGCCCAAATTTGCGAGCAATGGGGATTTGCACCGCTCGAAACCCCTACACTCGAACCATTGGAACTTTTTACCGGTCAAATCGGAGAAGATGAAAAATTATTTTTTAAATTCAAAGATCAGGGAAATCGAGATGTTGCGCTTCGGTATGATCAAACAGTTCCATCCTGTCGGGTGGTTGCACAATATCAAAACACCTTAACCTACCCGTTCAAACGGTATCAAATCCAACCAGCATTTCGGGCAGAAAAACCGCAAAAAGGGCGGTATCGGGAGTTCATCCAATGTGACGCTGATATATACGGCATTAAAACTCCGGATGCTGACGCTGAAACAATAGCGTTATCACTGGATATTTATAAACAGCTTGGATTTAACAAAGTAATTGCAAAAATCAGTTCCCGATCACTTTTGAAAGATATTCCTTACTCGGCAATCGTTGCCATCGATAAGATTAAAAAAATCGGAAACGACGAAGTGATAGCTGAAATGATACAAAAAGGCATACCTGAAAAGAGCGCGCGCGAGTATGTATCCATTGTCACCAATCTAAAACCGAATGAGGAATTACAAACAATATTTGGTTATTTAAAAACATATGGTTTCCCTGATGACTGGTATGAATTTGATCCAACGATTGCCCGCTCATTTGCATACTCTGTCGGCCCCATCTGGGAAATCGTCATTCCTGAATATGGCGATTCATCTGTACTTGGAGGCGAACGGTATGACGGGATGCTTGAAAAATTTGCAGGGCGGGATATCGGCGGCACCGGATTTGCGCTCGGCTTTGACAGAACGCTTGAAGCAATGGAAGTATGCGGGTTATTACCGACTATGATAAATAACGCACAAATACTCATCACAATTTTTACCCAAACATCGTGGGATGAAGCAATTAAACTGAGCGCTGTGCTACGGAAATCTAATATTAATACAGAGCTCTATACAGATCCAACAGCAAAATTGGAAAAGCAGCTCAAATACGCAGACAAAAAAGGCATACCGTACGTCATCGTCCAAGGACCGGATGAAGTAGCTAAAGGGGTCGTGCAACTCAAGGATATGAAAAACAGAACAAATGAAACACTGACAATTGAAGAAATAATAAAGAAATTGAAATCATGAGTCCTGTCCAAAAGGGGGTTCTTGCTCTTATTGTCGCCAA
>CAYRFA010000124.1:0-2006 GCA_964423435.1 uncultured Gammaproteobacteria bacterium
AGGGCGTATAGCTCAGCTGGTAGAGCGTTTCATTGACATTGAAAAGGTCTCAGGTTCAAGTCCTGATACGCCCACAAATAAAATTTACAACACTTCATCAAAGAGAAGTTTTGTTTGGAAGAAATAAATCCAGGCTTTTGCACGTTCATTTTTGGATAAGGCTGTTCTTCCTTCTTCAAAAAGCGTCATGCCTTTTTGTAAAAGAAGCAGATGTTCACTGTCCGGATTTTTCTTTTCAATTTGGGTCAAAAGCTTTGTTAGTTTTTGATTGAGCGTTTCAATTTGATTCGTTAATTTCTTTGCGGGGTAGTAATCGTTATTAGAAAATTGCGAGATATATGTATGCATGACAAAATCACCAATGTCAAATGTCAACTGCTTTGCTTGTTGTGAATTACGTTGTTTTCTTATCGATGAAAGAACCGAAAGAACATGTTCCAATAATTGTTTGATTGCAAGCGGGTTTAAAGGTTTGGTCAATTTTTTTGCAATCGCTATATCAATGCGTGCAAGGCGTGTGTTTTTTTTGTCAGTTATTTTTTCTAATTCCTGAAGTTTTAGTTCGATTTGAGTCAGCCAGTCAGCAAGCGTGATACTGGTAATTGGTGTATCGAGAAGATTATTTTGTTGAAAATTTATCGTATATGTTTCAGTTTGCTGAGGCGACGTTGAATTAACCACATCACTCCAATTGCTTTCAGTTGTTCCAAATTGACCAATAGATAGGTGGTACAGTCCTGAATCTGTCCCTGTAACAGTTACATTATATGAGCCGTCTGCTGCGTTCGGAATAAAGATAATGCCATTCAGGTCCAAATACGTTTGACCATTATATGAAACTGACATAGTAGCAGGTGATTGCATGATAAAGAGAAGAGAGGGATTAAATTTGGTATTTGAGCCTTCCACAATTTGTTCTTCTGTATAGGGAAGTGCAAGTGTATCAAGAATTGCTTTTACACCCTCTTTTGAAGAAATTAAACCACTGTGATCTTTTGAAAGAATTGTGTTTGTATCATCAGTAAAAACTGATCGTTCGGTCGTAACAGTTCCGTCACCTGTCACAGTTTTCGTTTCAACAGGTTTTCCATCTTGCCAATTTCCCAACAAAAAGTCTATTTTACTTGGTTGTGATACGACAAATGTGTGTGGGGTATTGTTTCCGGTTCCTCCGATTGCATGAAAAATAGAATAGATAGATGAAACAGATGTATTGAGCGTTTCAAGCCATAAGTTCCAAACATACATCTGATTTTTTGTTATTTCAGTATTATCAGTTTTTCGAATCAGATAGGGAGCTGTTGGAAGTAAATCTTTGAGCACTGGGAAGAGTTGTTGAATCGTTTCCCTGTCTGTTTGTAGTTTATTTTTTCCGATGTGCAGTAGAAGATTTAATGCAATAGTTAGAGGCGAAGAATCTTGAGAAATTTCTCCTCCTTCCCATGCTCGGTACGGTTGGATAACGCCAAAATTTGGTGAAGCAACAGTGATGAGATGATTCAGTTTTTCTTTGTTATTATTAGTTTGGGCCCACGAACGGGCAATTAATCCTCCAAGAGAATGGCCGACGAGTGATATTTTTTCATTTGGATATTTAGAAAATACGTTTGAATTGAGATAAGATTGTAATTTCGAAGCATTCTCTGCAACATTTTTTCTCCAATCATAGGGCCACACATACAGTAAATCACCTTCTGTGTATCCAAGATTTTTTAATGTGAGGATAATGCCGTCATACTCTTTTACAAATGGTAATAATTTCCAAGAGCTCGAATAATTTGATTTTCCTTCAAGAATTGCTTCCTTGTTCCATGAAGCAAACATACCAGGAATAATGACAATAGGTTCCTTGGGTTTCGGGGTTGGTGTTGGAGTGGGAATAGGCGTTGCCGTTGGCACGGGAGTCGCTGTTGGAATCGGTGTTGGTGTTTCAGTTGGTATCGGTGTGTTTGTCGGAGCGATATTTGGAAATAGCGATCCGCTCGGCGTCGGCTGCGCCACCGGCG
>CAYRFA010000125.1:0-1958 GCA_964423435.1 uncultured Gammaproteobacteria bacterium
ATTATGGATGGGAATCGCAGGTGGGCAAAAGAACGAGGACTTCCAATTTTGGAAGGACACCGGAAAGTGGCTGATGAAATTCTTGAACCATTGATTGAAGCTGCTGCAAAACGTGGGATAAAATACATGACATTTTGGGCGTTTTCAACAGAAAATTGGAATCGTGTAGAAAGCGAAATAAAAGGAATTATGGCTATATTTCGACACGTCATTGGAAAACGATGGGGACGGCTTCATGAAAAAGGCGTACGGATTAAAGTAATCGGTGATATTTCAAAGTTTCCTCATGATATCTCTGACGCGCTTGCGAAAGTTGTTGAACAAACAAAAGAGAACAAGAAGATTACCGTTATTTTTGCGTTAAATTATGGAGGTCGTGATGAGATCATTCGAACAATTCATAAATTAGAGAAAAAGGGAATTACAAAAAAAGAGTTTGGGAAATATTTAGACACAGTCGGAATTCCAGATCCTGAAATGATTGTTCGAACGGGTGGAGAACAGCGACTGTCTGGATTTCTTCTTTGGCAAAGTGAATATAGCGAGTTATATTTTCCTTCGTGGTATATGCCGGAGTTTACAGAAGAAAAATTGGACGAAGTAATCAGTGAGTATCAGAAACGAAATCGAAGATTTGGAAAATAACTATTTAAATAGTTGTGTAATTTCAGGAATACCAAATACGATTCCTGCAATTTGAACAAGCCAGTACGCGACGAATATAATTACAAATCCTACTATCCCATTAGTTAGTCCCTTTTTTCCTTTTTCCATTGCTTTTGCATCGCCAGCACTTGTTAAAAGTGTAAAACCAGAGCTTAAGATGACGACAAGTAATCCAATACCAGCAATAACAAATATATACGTGATCAATTGAGAGACAATTCCTCCGACAGTATCTAAATTTGAATTTTTGATAGGATTGTCTAATGTGGATCCGCCAGGCAATATAAGTGATTGTGCAAGTTTCATAAATTATTTAAAACCGGGAATACCTAATATATTATATCCAACAAGCCGAAGGATAAAGATAGAAAAAATAATCAGAAGAAGACCTGTTATTGCGGAAGAAACTAATTCTTTCCCCCCATTTAATTTTTCTGGGTTTCCAGCACTTGTCATTATTTGCAAAGCGCCAAAAAGCATAAGAACAAATGCAATGCCTCCAGCAATACCAATGGCAAAAGTCAGGAGCGATCCAAATAATTGAGAGGGGCTTCCAATAGGAACACAACCAATAGCAGTCCAGAACCCACCGCCTGTTGCACAACTTAAACATTTTGTTTGATCTTTTTCAAACGCACATAAATCAGAAACACTTTGAACCGGTAGAATACCAGCCGTTGGTGTTGGTGTTGCCGCAAATACGACACCCCATTGGGTTGATAGTAAGCTAAAAGAAACAACAAGCAGTATGATGCTAAACATCCTTTTCATTTCTTAAGTGTATCAAAGTCCGTGTTACAATGGAAGATATGCTCCGCAAGTTAATCGTTACTTCGTTATTTTGTTACTTCGTTACTTTGTTACTTTGCGTGCCTGTTTTCGCTCAATCCTGTGATTCATCATGTGCAAACACACTTGAGTGTGAACGGAAAATAGCAAAGTGTCAGGAAGCATGGGACCAGATGGAAAGAGCAAAAAAGCCGCACGCAGATGCGCTTCGAAAAATGGAAGCAGACATACTTGCATTTCAAAACAGAATTAAACTCATTGAATCAGAACTCATTAAAAAAGCAGCTGCAATAGTGTCTGGGGAAAAAGAACTCATCGGGCTATTGGACGTGGCCGGCAGGCGAATTCGGCAATTTTATATGAGATCAACCAAGTCCAATCCCGTGTTTATTTTTCTTTCATCAACCAACGTTGGATCAGCGCTTCGTTCTTATGGGTATCAACAAGCAATTACCAATGAAGATAAAAAAGTCATCACCCAAACCGCGCTTCTTGTGAAGGAT
>CAYRFA010000126.1:0-1915 GCA_964423435.1 uncultured Gammaproteobacteria bacterium
AGATGAACATACTTAGGCAAAACGCGACACAGCCGAGAAATAAGTAAAAAATTCCTTGCATCCAGAGATTATCAGGAGGTACGCCGTTTATAAACCATGCAAGACCGCATAAAGCAATGATTGCAAAAATGAGATAATTAATATTCCTTTCTTTATGAAAAAACCGCTTCATGGTAGTATTGTACTACGAATCTATGGATACCCTACTTGTGATTGTCTCAATTGTTATTGGATTTATACTTCTCTATGTTTTACTTCGTTTTGAACGCATCAATCAGGCAGTATCAGAATCCATCCGCGGTCAAACCGGAGACGTTGCAAAAATGCTGCAGATGAACACGAGACAGCTTAATGAACGTTTAGATACTGCATCACAAGTGATAGGCGATCTCAAAAAAAACCTTGGGGAAATGTCTGAAGTTGGGAAAGGGATCAGAAGTCTTCAGGAGTTTTTGCAATCTCCAAAATTACGGGGAAATATCGGCGAACAGGTGCTTGCGGACATGATCGGTCAAACATTCCCCAAAAAGTCATTCCACCTCCAATATGCATTTAGGTCAGGAGCGAAAGTCGATGCGGTACTTGAGACTGACGCAGGACTCCTTTGCATCGATTCGAAATTTCCCATGGAAAATTTTACCCTTATGCACAAAGGAGAAACAGAAGAGGTGCGAAATGACGCAAAAAAAGATTTTGTCAGTGATGTAAAAAAACATATCAGTGATATTGCGAAAAAATACATCTTGCCGGAAGAACGAACCATGGATTTTGCTCTTATGTATATTCCGTCTGAATCCGTGTACTACGAGATAGCAAATAACCAGCCACTCATGGATATGTCACGAGACTCGCGGGTTTATCCCGTTTCTCCCAATACGCTCTATGCCCATCTTCAAGTACTGCTTTTGTCATTTCAGGGAAAAGAGCTGGAAGAACAATCCCGGGAAGTATTTCGGCTGCTTCGGGCAATGCAAAAGGATTATGAAAAAATTGATGAAGCAATCGGCACATTAGGAAAGCATGTCACGAATGCATATAACAGTATGAGTACGGTTGCAACCAACGTTTCGCAACTCGGGCAAAAGCTTGACCGTACGAAGAAAATCTCCGCCCCTGAAAAATAAAGTATGCTACATAGAGTGAAAGAACAAATCGGCAGTTTTCTTCCAGCGCTCCGGTCGAAAAATTACCGGCTATTTTTTGTGGGTCAGGGAATATCTCTTGTCGGCAGTTGGATGCAGATGATCGCGGAACAATGGCTTGTCTATCCAATTTTGACAACAAATAAGTCACTTCTTGGACTTATTGGCGCAGTGGGTATGCTGCCCATGCTTCTTTTTGTATTGTTTGCAGGAGTGCTTGTTGATCGGGTTAATAAACGAAATGTATTTTTGCTATTTCAATATGTGTATATGGCAATTGCGCTTGTATTATTTTTTCTTATTGCGACGCATCAAATTCAACTCTGGCATATATTTGTAGCAGCTCTCGTGAGTGGCACGATTTTAGCATTTGAAAGTCCAACAAGAATGACGTTTGTTATGGATTTGGTTGATAAAAAAGATCTGCCAAGCGCACTTGCCTTAAATCAAGCAATGTTTAATAGTGCTCGGGCGATTGGACCAGCACTTGCAGGATTCACAATCGCTGCTATTGGTATTGCTCCGGCGTATTTGGCAAATGGTTTGAGTTTTTTTGCGGTGATAGCGAGTATTTACATGATGCGGTTTCCGAAAATGGAAAAAGTTATCGTTCAACATCAGCCAATTCTGAAAGGTCTCAAAGAAGGATTCCAATTTATCGGCGATCACAAAATATACATTGCACTTCTTGGCATTGTCGGTATTTTGACATTTTTTTCCTGGCCAATAGCAACCATCCTTCCGGTGTTTGCTCATGACATATTTAAAACTGG
>CAYRFA010000127.1:0-1907 GCA_964423435.1 uncultured Gammaproteobacteria bacterium
TATACGTATCCTGGATATCCATCATATGCTCCGGTTAATTACGATGGGAAATTCCATGGGCCCACTCCGCTTCGGTATGCATTAGGCAATTCATATAATATTCCAGCAGTGAAATTAGCTGCAAAATTAGGTGTAAAACAAATAATTGAAAAAGGACGACTCATGGGAATAGGAAGCTGGATTGATGAATCTCGCTACGGTTTATCCATTACTCTCGGTGGTGGTGAGGTCTTTATGACAGATTTGGCTGAAGTATTTGGAACACTGGCAAACAATGGAAAACGTATGGATTTAATTCCAATTTTAGAGGTCACTGACTATACAGGAAAAGTCTATGAACGAATCAAAGAACAACGTGGAATTCAAGCAGTGAAACCAGAAGTTGCTTGGATCATGAGCAATATATTAAGTGATAACGCAGCGAGAACAAATGCTTTTGGCGCACAATCAACGCTTGTTATTCCAGGAAAAACTGTATCTGTTAAAACTGGAACCAGCAATGATAAACGGGATAACTGGACTATCGGATACACGCAATCTGTGCTTGCTGCAGTGTGGGTAGGAAACAATGATAATACTCCTATGAATCCATATTTATCTTCAGGCGTAACCGGAGCAGCTCCAATTTGGCATGACATGATGGTTGAACTTTTGAAAGATAAACAGGATGAAATTCCTCAGAGACAGGATTCGATCGTTTCCCTCCCTTGTTATTTTGGCAAACCAGAATATTTTATTCGTGGTACTGAACCAGCTGGCGGTAGGTGCGCACCACTTCCCACAATAACACCAACGCCTACACCAAAATAACCAAAATCCCCCACCATAGGTGAGGGATTTAAATTAGTAATACAAATCACTTACACCGTTTTCGGTGGTCGTGCAATATTTACTACTAATGGTCTTCCTTCAATAGCTGTGCCATTTAAGGTTTCGATTGCTTTTTTCGCTTCTTCATCTGTGCTCATTTCCACAAATCCAAATCCTCGTGATCGACCGGAATACTTATCCACAATCACTTTCGCTGAGACAACTGTTCCAGCTTGAGCAAATGTTTCGCCCAATTTTGCACTATCCATGGTGTACGGAAGATTTCCGACAAATAGATTAATTGCCATAATGATTTCCTTTCTTCCTCAGGATTGAATTTCGAGAAGCAATAAGACGAAGAAAACACTTCGACAAAGACATCCGACTTCTTCCTAAGTCACCCGTGAGTATATCACAAACGTGCCTATTCCACCACTTCTTCCTCGTCGTAGCTTGCTTCTTCTGAAGCGGAATCGTTTGTTGTTTCTGTTGGCGTGAAGTCAAAACTGGATGCAATCGTACCAGCGACATCTATCCAATATAGATCTCCTTCTATTGGTTCTGCTTCGATAGTAAAAAGAATTTGATCAGAAATTGTACCAATAACTATTTTTTTTGAAGGAACAGAAATAATAATCTTTTTTGCAGGTTGATCACTAAGAGTGGTATCAACAGATGCAGCACCGGCTATTGTTTTATCTTTTATAACCCATGAACTTACATCCGGATACGTTGTGTCCTTTGCCCACACGATAAGTCTTCCAGAATGCGTTGCACTTGTAAATTCAATGTGTGCATAATTTACTTCATCTTCATCATGTTTATCAAATGATATTGCTTTTGGATATTTAAATGAAAATCCAGCCTGGTCTTCCCACAATATAAGTTCCTCCACTGGTTGATTCTGCGTTTGTGTAACTGGTTTTGTTTGTGGTTTTTGTCTCCTAAATAAAAATATTGTAACTACCACAATGCAAAGAATGCCGATTACAAGTAAAATAACAATAGGTTTTTTCATAATGACTGTATTATAATACGGACATGAGGAAATTGTCTTGTTTCATAATTTCATTCCTGCTTACTCTAATTATTGTTCC
>CAYRFA010000128.1:0-1897 GCA_964423435.1 uncultured Gammaproteobacteria bacterium
ATCCACCCCTCGAGCTTTTTGTGTATAGCGACCCGTTCCTCTTTTTTTTCAAAGTGGATCTGTTCTTCTGTTGTATTGAGGATATGATTAGCTTCAATGGTGACGCCTTTTTTCTGAAGAAGGCTAACAATTTTTTTGTATTTAGCAAGATGATAACGTTTTCCGACGATGGACGCGGTAAAGTAGGCCTGCATGGAGAGAGTATAGCAAGATACTTGACATAAGACAAGAATTCGTGTGTACTGAATATAAGGAGAAAATTTATGAACAAACTTCAACGTGGTTTTATTCCTCTTATCCCGCTTCTTGTCATCGGCGGATCGTTTTTGATTACTGCTGGTGTAGTGTTTGTCAAAACTGAAGGATTTAGTTCGTTTAGTAAAAAAGCACGAGCAGGTAATGATTGTCCCTCTAAGGAATCCAAAAGCGATTGCGAATCATTACGAGATACACAAAATCGGGTGAAGTGTCAATGGGTGGATCTTTCTAAAGATGCTCTTGGCGTGACAACAGAGGGGGAGACTTCAGTATTGGGACAAAATACAACAAAAGAAATAGTTGGTACAAAAAAAGTTGTTATTCCAACAAATAAAACTGCGGCAAAAAATGAAGAAGCTAAAAAACAGCCAATTCCAACAAATACAACTGCGGCAAAAAAAGATAAAAAAAGTGGAAATTGTATTACAATATCGTATACTGACGCGCCAGCGTCGACAGTAACACCAAATCCATCGAAAACCCCATCTCCAGTAAGATCCTCAGCGCAATCAACGCCAACAGCAACAAAAGCAAGGGCAACACCTACAAAAACACCATTTGAGCAATGTCGGGATGCAAAAGGCGGAGGCGGGAGAAGTGCGCAGTCTGGGAGCGTCTGTTATATGAAAGATTGTGCGAGTGATTGTCAATATAAATATACACATAATGATCCCTGTACACGAACGTCAACTGGTTGGGATTGCACAAATGCATGTGGAAATCATTCGTGTAAGACGCCTACTGCGACACCGAAACGATCTAGTGGATCTACCACAAATACAGCTAACTAAATAAAGGGTGTACATTAAACTTATGGAATGAGGAAGGAAATAATGCTTTCCGTTATTCTATATACTACTGATAATACTGCTGAAGATCCAAAGAGTGGAAACACAAAGATAAACAGCATGATATAACCAAGTCCTTCGAGTTGGTGCCATTGGCGAGCAGTGTCTTCAGGTAACAATCCTTCCACCACTTTAAATCCGTCCAAGGGATGAATAGGAATGAGGTTAAATATCGCAAGACTTACATTCATAATAATAATTGCTTGTAATAATACGGCGATAAAAACAATAGGGACAAAACGAAGCAGTATTGAACAAAATCCAGCAAGTAGTAAATTTGCTGCAGCGCCTGCAAGAGAAATAAGAGCGGCATCACGGCGGGGGTTTTTCAGGTTATACGGATCAAAGCGCACGGGTTTACCCCAACCAAAGTGAGCAACAAGAAGAAGCAGTGTTCCAACAAGATCCAAGTGCGCCAAAGGATTTAATGTTAGTCGTCCATCGAGTCTGGGATTGGGATCTCCAAGCCTATCTGCTGTCCAAGCATGAGCAAATTCATGGATCGTGATAGCAGAAAGAAGCGCAATAGCAGAAAAGAAAAAAGAAATTGGGTTGTTTACGAGAGAACCAAGCATGTGGTATAGTATAACGCATTGTTAGTCAATTGAAAACAAATCTATGGCATACAAATGTGAACTTTGCAGTAAAAAAACGCACGCAGGAAGATCTCATACCCATCATACGGGAGTTGCTGGAGGGCAGTGGAAAAAGCGTGCACAAAAAACAATGCGCAACTTTGCTCCAAATCTTCACTGGGTAACTATGTCATTGAATGGCGTTATGACGCGAGT
>CAYRFA010000129.1:0-1893 GCA_964423435.1 uncultured Gammaproteobacteria bacterium
CTCGTTTGGTTTCCCGAATAAATATTGAGACACAATTTTTTGATACTCCTTTGACAAACACCGCGTATTCATTTCCGGCATCCATAAGTTTAAGCAGTCGAAATGCAAGATCATCAGGGAGTGCGCCGATATATGCATTCTGCATGTCTCGAACATCAATACTATGTGCCTTTGGGACAAGTTGAATTTTTTGACCACAGGTTAAAACAGAAAGTACGTTCATGGGAGCAGTATTGATACAATCCACGATTTTTGTTTTCCCTGGTTCTTCAAGAAATAGGAGGGGAGAGATATCTTCACAGGAAGCTATCGTGATAGCCCCCTTTTTCAAAAGACTAATTTTTTTAAGGTTTTTTTGCGCAATTTGATTGTATGGGTCTAATTTGAGTACTTTTGTAAAAATTTCTTTGGATTTAATAGGCTGTCCGTTTTTCATAAAGGCATATCCAAGTCGATTGTGCGCATCGATATTTGTTCGTTCTTGTTTTATGATTTGGAGATTTATCTGTATTGCCTCTTTCCAGTGCTGTGCGAGCGCACAAAGAATTGCCTGATCTTGTAATGCGGTTTGACTCATATCAAGGTAGTCTATCCAATTCTTGAGAAATGTCAAGGTAGGAAGTACAATAAATATATATATGAAGATGCCGATAATAGTTATTCCTTCGTGGATGAAAAAAAAATGGATTCGGTGGGAACGTCATATTGAATTATCGAAACGGCAGCAATTTATTGTAATTACATTTTTTTTAACACTCATCCTCATGTTAACGCAGCTTATATCAGTTGAGTATATTCGCTACCCACTTGTTGTTCTTCTTGCCGCTATTACCTACATTGGTTCTGCATTTGGTCTTCGGGATGACCTTCGGGGAGTCGAGTGGTTTACATTACTGATACCACTCACGTTATATAGTGCCGCTGTTGCTCTTTTTTATTTTTTGCTTCCAGCTCGGTGGTTGACGCGAATTCCTGTTGCTTTTCTTTACGCTTTTGGGCTTTATGGATATTTACTGACACAAAATATTTATAACGTTGCGGCCAATAGAACCATAGCTCTTCTTCGCGCAGCGCGTTCTGTTGGGTTTCTCTTAACAATTATTACGTATTATCTATTAGTCTTAACCATTTTATCATTTCGGTCTTATCCATTTTTCAATTCCCTGTTTATTGGCGGCATTAGTTGGCTGCACATTTTTCCAGCATTATGGAGTGTAGAACTGACCGAAAAGGCGAGTGGGCGAGTGATAGCATTGAGTATTTCTCTTGCTGTCGTTCTTTCTCAGTTGTCGTGGGCCTTTTCTCTGTGGCCAATGCCTACGACGATGATCGCACTTCTTCTCTCATCAGTTTTATATAGCACAGTTGGGATGGCCCAAGAGTATCTGTCACAAAAACTCTATAAGAAGACAATCATTGAATTTGTTTCTGTGTGTGTTATTGTTTTTTTAGCAGCATTATTAACTACTCGCTGGAGAGGAATTTGACACAGAAGAAGTGGGAGACAGGGAAGTGGGCATGATATAGTTTGATACAGTCTATCCTATAGTTTTATAGCTAATGTGGATAATTAATTTCACGATACTATAAGCTACTTTTCACGCTATTGCTTCGTATTCTCCTTCATTTAGCTTCAGAATATACAGTTTAGAGCGTTATTATGCTCTAAATAATTGTTCTTCTAGCCCTAGTGCTTCCCGAGTGCTAAGGTACACTATACATAATATCTTATATTTTAGCTTCAAAAATGCGTTTTAGCGCGTTACTACGCTCTAAATATGATCATTTTGAGGCTGGTAATATACGTTATATGGTCAATATGCCTTCCGGGGAGCGAAAGTGGCCTCAAATAGCGAAAGATAGCGCATTGTTACGCTCTATTCTGTTAATTGT
>CAYRFA010000130.1:0-1886 GCA_964423435.1 uncultured Gammaproteobacteria bacterium
TCATTAGTTGCTTTAAAATCTGTACTCATAACACATAATTTTGGAGCAGGGGAATAGGATTAAAGCCTATAATATCATAACTATGTAGCTTGTGCAAGTGCGAGAAATGAGAGTAATATGAGTCATAAACTACGTATATCACTTCTCCCAATAGCAGCCATTGTAGGACTTCTAGTGACCATATTTGGGCTTTCTCAGTCGGTTGTGCGACTGATAGGTCGAAAAAGCATGTTGAAGGTAAAACAAGAAGAACTAGTGAGACTTCAGAAACAACAGGAAAATCTGCAAAACAAGCTCAAACTCGCCCAAACACCTGAGTTTATTGAAAAAGAAGCCAGAGAAAAACTCAACCTAGCAAAAATTGGAGAAACGATCATACTCGTTGAAGAAGGAGAAACCCAAGCGCAAACGAGTCAAAAAGAAACAACAATTATCCCAAACTGGAAAAAATGGTGGCAAATGTTTTTCTAATTTCGTACAATACGTACGTTTGCCAGCGTAGCTCAGTGGTAGAGCAGCGTCTTCATAAGGCGTGGGTCGCAGGTCCGAGTCCCGCCGCTGGCACTTTTTAATTCGTAATTATGTGAACCCTTGCCTGAAGAAGATTGGTGGTCGCTCCGAGTTGTGACTTCATTTGTACTTGATACAGTTTATTTCCACTATCTAAGGCAATAGCGGATGAAGTCAAAAGTTCCGGGCCAGCATTGGCAAGCGTCATTTCTGAATACCACACAGGGTGTTTATCTGTCGCGTTAAAAAGTCGTACGGAGGCGGTACCCGACGGAACACTGACGCTTGCTTCGAATGTTACTTTTTTGAATTTTCCATAAAGCTTGGTGTCTATATATGCAGCTGCCCCTTTGACATCAGTCCAATCGGTTGAGCCAACTGTTCCTGTTCCAAGCGGAACATAAAATTCCTTAACAGTGTTTACTGTTGCGACAGTATCCGTTGTTCCAAGAACGTTTCTGTTTGTTTGCCGAATTAAAAGAAACATGAGAACAATAAGACCAAAAACAAGAAGAAAAACCAAGACAGGGGTGTTTGTGACAACAATAGTTTTCTTCGATTTCATAGTCTTGTTCCAGTATATCAAACAATTAATAATTATCCATTTCTTTTTACCCCCTCTATCCAGCCAAGAATTTTCCGCAATAAATCTATGCTTTTTGAAACTCGAACACGTAATACTCCATGATATTCATTTGGCTTATCGTATTGTTTTTTCCATTGTACTTTTTGAATATATGGTTTTTGGAAATGTTTCATAGAGAGATGAAGCTTTTTCGACCAATATTCTTCTATTTCTTTTGTTTTATGTGTATAAGTTTCGTTAACACCCAACCTAACCTTTATTCTGTCAATCGAAATATCACAACATTCTTGAAGCCACCGCAAAAACAACTTTATCATTTCCGGATCTGAATTAGAAAATCCAACAAGGCTATCTTTCTTAAAACCTTCTGCCCAATACAAACCAATACCAACAACAAATAATTCTTTTTCTGATAATTTGCCAATATTTTGTATACCACTAGTAAACAATTGAGAAATCTTGTCCTCTTTCTCTTTTCTTTGCATTTGTGTATACATCAAGCGCCTTCCATAAGAGGGATCATGCATTCGTTTTTCTAATATATGAATTTGTTGTTTAGATAACTCAATATCACGACACCAAATGCTAGCCGTGCTTGAAGAAACTCCTAGTTTGTAAGCAATTGTTTTTATCCCTAATCCGTCTTTTCTCATTTCTCTTGCTTGCAACCGAAGTGCTGATTTTGCCATAATGGTACTATTATACCACATACCATGGTTCGATTATTAATTGACCTTTGCTTCAAATAAAGATATACTTACAAAGTTCTTTTATTTATCGCGGGGTAGTG
>CAYRFA010000131.1:0-1794 GCA_964423435.1 uncultured Gammaproteobacteria bacterium
CTCCCATGGAAAAAAGCATCTGATACGCCCGTTTAAACGTCACTTCCACAGATTTAAAAGGAATCTCCCGCCAAGGATATACATGCCGTTCATAGTTATTGAGAAGTATTCCTAAAGCTCCCTGTCCAGCCGGAGGATTTATGCGGGGAATAACAGATAGTTGCATGCCAATACCCTTGCGATCAATAGTTACAAGAATTGTTTCTCCTTTATGCACGTTTACGGTTTGAACAACCATTTCTGGTTTTGTCGGACGTATAACTTCCTTTGTCCCATTTGTTGAAACGGTAAGCTCTTTTAAAACATCACCAACAGTTAATCCTGCTATCTCTGCAGGACTACCGCTTATTACTTTTTCAACACGCACTCTATCCGTCGGTTCAATAATGCCTCTCGAGAGTAAAAATCCGGTAATTCCAATTGCGAGAATAAAATTCATCGTAACGCCTGCAAGAAGAATTAAAATACGCTCTTTTTTAGACTTTGCCCAAAAAAATCGACTCCGTGCTTCCTTGGATTTCACTCCCTGTTTTTCCCGGTCAATATCCTCTGCGTCTTCTCCAGCAAGTTTCACAAATCCGCCAATGGGAAGCGCATTGAGCGAATAGATCGTCCCTTTAATTTTTTTCCCAAATATTCTCGGTGGAAGTCCAAACCCAAACTCTTCAACATGCACACCAAAAAGTCGTGCAACCGTAAAATGACCAAATTCATGCACAAACACAAGAACACTTAAAATCAGAATGAAAACAAGGATGGTGAGCAGCATAAAATTTTTACACTTGCATTAATTCTACTTCTTTTCTCTCTCCAATTGAGTCAATTTCTCCAATCATCTCATCAGTAATCTCCTGCACCTTCTTCTCTCCAATTTTTTCCTGATCTTCAGAAACAGTTTTTTCATCAAGAGCTCGTTTCAAATCTTTCATCGCTTCCTGACGCACTTGCCGAACCATAATCCGACCGCCTTCGAGTTTCGTCCGTGCTAGTTTTATATATTCTTCCCGCTGTTCCTGACTCATGGCAGGAATGGTAATTCTAATAATATCTCCTTCAGATACCGGGGATAAATTGGAACTCCCTGCTTGAATTCCGCGAATTATGTCTTCTCTCGTTGTTGGATCAAACGGCGTAATGACAATTGTTTTTGCATCCGGAACACCAATGGTTGCCATTTCCATTACCCGAAGTTTTTGCGTTCCTTCATAGGCAACAACATAAATATTTTCAACTAAGGATGAGGTGGCACGTCCAGACCTAATGGATGATAAATCCATGCGCGTCACTTCAATGGCCTTCCGCATCTTTTCTTTTGTTTGGGAAAGAATGATATCTATCATAGTGAATTAATACTACCATACATGGTATAATTGGTATACTGCCTTGTTCTTCGCACGTTTATACCGCACAAGTCGACCCTCTTTCTCGGATTTTGTGAGGAGCAATATATGTTCATGATCGAACATAGATAGACTCCTCATAATTTCAGAATGGAAGGAGGTGAAAACTCAATGGCGAAACAGAGTTGGTTGAAACGATTGCTTTTCGAACAGAACGGTAAAATTCGAGGAAGAAGCATCCTAGCAGCCCTAGTCATTTCTGGACTGTTATGGTTACAACCAATATTCATCCTATCCATGATGATGTCGGTGTTTTCAGGCGTCATAACCGTCGGCTGGGTGGTTGGACGATGGATAAAGACATAATGCCGGCATGCGTATGTATGCAGTCGATTCAATATGGAATCGATATTATCTTCGCCAGGAGTCAGAAGATAAAAAGGGCTGATCACCC
>CAYRFA010000132.1:0-1785 GCA_964423435.1 uncultured Gammaproteobacteria bacterium
TTGTTGATGCAGCGCTTTCCGTATATCCAAAATCACGTGTTGCCATTGAAACACTGGTAACAAAAAACAGAATTGTTCTTGCCGGTGAAGTAACATGTCCTAAAAAACTTCCATACGAACAAATAACAAGAACAACAATTAAGCGATTGGGGTATACAAAAAAAGCGTATGGTTTTACCTATCAATCTCCCATATCCCTTTATGTTCACGAACAATCACCGGATATTTCAAAAGGCGTTGATGATGGTGGAGCCGGTGATCAAGGAATGATGTTTGGATATGCAACAAATGAAACAAAAGAGTATATGCCCCTGCCAATTATGATAGCGCATAAGCTTGTTGAGTATTTAGATATCGCACGAACATCAAAAACAATTCCGTACTTGCGGCCTGATGGAAAAGCAGAAGTGAAATGTGCGTATGAACATGGAATTCCAAAAAACATAGAAGCGATAGTCATTGCCGTACCTCACGACCCAACTATTGCCAGTGAAGATGTGTTCCAGGCAATAGTTGCGTATGTAGTTAAACCAATTTGTGAACAGTATCATATGGCAATTCCTCACACAATAATTTTAAATGGTACAGGACGATGGGATATTGGAGGGCCAGCTTCTGATACAGGGGTAACTGGTAGAAAAATTATTGTTGATACCTATGGATCATTTGCGCGTCACGGAGGAGGTTGTTTTTCCGGTAAAGATCCAACAAAGGTTGATCGTAGTGCGGCATACGCGTGCAGATATATTGCCAAGCATATTGTTGAGGCAAACCTTGCAAATCGTGTTGAAGTTCGTGTTGCCTACGTCATCGGGAAGTGTGAACCGATTGATCGCGAAATTGAATGTTTTGGTACTGAAAAAAAATCACTTGCAACTATTGCAGATTTTGCATGGAAACAGCTTGATTTATCTGTTTCTGGAATTCTTGAGGGACTACAATTGCGTCAGCCTATTTATGAAAAAACAGCTCGCTACGGTCATTTTGGTCGTAATGGATTCCCTTGGGAAAAAGGTATAAAATAACTTTCGTGAGCAAACCCACATTGTTTGAATCAAGGCCCCTCGCACAAATACTGCGACCATCAACACTTGGTGATGTTATCGGTCAAACACATCTTGTTGGAAATGATGGAATATTAACAAAAATGCTTGCTTCCCAATTTGTCCCATCGATGATTTTTTGGGGACCTCCTGGATGTGGTAAAACCACTCTTGCTGAACTTGTCAGTACTTTAACGAAATCCGTTTTCATATCCAAATCCGCAGTCACAACAAATCTAGCTGATGTGAGACAGGCTATTGATCTAGCTCTAAAAAGATTAACTGAAACACAAACTCGGACCGTGTTATTTATCGATGAAATTCACAGATTTAATAAAGCCCAGCAAGACGCACTGTTACCGCATGTGGAAAAAGGAACAATTATCTTTATCGGTGCAACAACTGAAAATCCTTCTTTTGAAGTAATCTCCCCTTTATTATCTCGCTGTCGTGTTCTTGTCCTTCATGCGCTATCTGAAGATGAATTAAAAGAAATCCTTATGCGAGGTCTACGCTTTGTTAAAAAAACACTTACGAAAAACGCAGAAGTCGCACTCCTTGCCTTTAGCAACGGTGACGCGAGACAATTACTCACAATCCTTGAAATTGCCTCAAAATTAAATAACAAAAAAGAACTTGGGGAAAAAGATATTGAAGAAGCAGCTCAGAAAAAAATGCTGCAGTATGATGACGGAGGTGATGAACACTATAATACAATAAGCGCTTTTATTAAATCCATGCG
>CAYRFA010000133.1:0-1755 GCA_964423435.1 uncultured Gammaproteobacteria bacterium
AATAAAGAATTAGCCCTTTTTCCGAGACTTGAACAAAAACATATAGAGAAAGAGCGGGATGTAATTCTCGAAGAAATGAAACGGTATGAAGATGAACCAGCGGCGAAAGTTGGAGAAGCATTTCATCAGATGTTATATCCAACGACAAAATTAGGGATGCGGATTATTGGAGAAGAAAAATCATTAAAAGACGCGGGTGCAACAACACTTCAAACATATCATGATACATGGTATCAACCGGAGCGGATCGTGGTAACGATTGCAGGGAAAATTAACAAATTAACAAATTTACAAATTAACAAAGTAACCAATGATTGGTTTGGTTCAATTCCGTCTAAAAAAACTGGAGAAATAGAACACGTTGTTGAAAAACAAGAACACCCTGAGGTAAAAATTATCACAAAACCGGATGCACAACAAGCCCATATTACCCTTGGCGTTCGGACAATTGCCAGAGGAAGTGAGGATCGGTTTGCATGGAATATTTTTAATTTACTTTTCGGTGTGTCGTTTACTTCCCGGCTTTTTAAAGAAATACGTGAGAAAAGAGGGCTTTGTTATGCTATCCGTTCAAGTTCTGACACGTACGAAGATGTGGGGAACTGGTCTATTTATGCAGGAGTTGCAACGGAAAAGGTTTCTGAGGCGGTACAAGGGATTATGGGAGAACTTGCGAAGGTTGTTGAGCATGGAGTTTCAGATGAAGAAGTAGCTATTGCCATCAAGCGTTTAAAAACGATGATTGCGTTCCGTGCAGAAGACCCTGAGTTTATGAACGAATGGTATGGCCGTCAAGAAATATACCATCAGCCTATTATGACCTTGTCTGATTATGTTGCGCGCATTGAATCGGTCACAAAAAAGGAGATTGATACGATGGTACGAAAATATATCATTCAAAAAACATTGAATCTTGCAGTAGTATGGAATAGAAAAGATACGACAGAAATACTTCCTCTGTTGACGTTGAAATAACTTGTGTATGTTGGATCATGATACGAAAGATGGACTAGCGTCTGGTGATGGGTTTTTGATGGGTGGGTACAAACTTCAATGGGATGATAAAAGACAGCAGGTGCTCGTGAGTGACAGGCGTGGATCACTTCCTATTGGTATTACCAGTCGAGGAATTGAAGTTTATGATGCGATATTTTCAGCTCGTTCAATGTTAACAAATCCATCATATCGTGGGATATCACTGTGTGAGGTTGGAGCTGGACTTGCAGAATTTGTTCCAGCATTTGCTCGTGTTGCAACTGCGCCAATTCTTGTTATTGATCCGATTAATTATCATACTCTGACGGGATTGTTTCAGGCAAGTTTAAGAGATAAAGGAACGCCCCATTGGGCACATGATGAACTACAGATGTTACAAGAGCGTGCACAAGGATATCTTTCTCCAAAAATAGTACATTGTCCAATGACATTTGATCAAGCATGGACGAGGTATGAAGATAAATTCATTGGACAATTTGATGTTGTTATAGATATTGAAGGCACTGCGTTTTATGGAGATGAAGAAGGAGTGACACAACGAGAGTTTTCGATGCTTCGAATGCCTAAAAGAAGTCCTGTATCAGGACTTGTGAAGATGTAATGATTTTGAATCTGTGATATTTATTCACCCTCTTGTTTCTTTTTAGTATTTTTATTACCATGTGGTGTATATGGGAGAAAAAACAGTTGTTTTGATTAAACCCGATGGGGTGAAAAAGCATATTATTGGCGAGATTATCAAACGGTTCGAGACGCAAG
>CAYRFA010000134.1:0-1752 GCA_964423435.1 uncultured Gammaproteobacteria bacterium
GCGCGAAGTTCACGAACAACCGTCACTTTGATTTGTCCGGGGAACGTCACCTTCGCTTCGATTTCTTCTTTTATCTTTTGCGCAATGATAATTGCTGTTGCATCATCAACCATCCCTGGATCAACAGCCACACGCAGTTCCCGTCCTGCCTGAAATGCAAATGCTTCTTTCACTCCCTTGTTTGCTTTTGCAATTTCCTCAAGATCTTTCAAGCGCTTAATATATTCATCATAATTTTCATACCGAGCTCCGGGACGACTCCCTGATATCGCATCGGCAATATACGTAAGCATTGATTCGCTGCTGGTAAATGGCGTGTCTTCATGATGCTGTGCAACACAGTCAATCACTGCTTTTGGCAACCCATATTTTTTCAATAGTTCAACGCCTAGCTCAATATGACTTCCTTCTTTGTCGTTAATGACTTTTCCGATATCATGAAGGAGACACCCAAGCCGAACAATGTTTGCATCAGCACCAACTTCTTTGGCAAGTGCAATACCAATTTTGGTTTCTTCAAGCGTATGAGCAATCATATTTTGCCCATACGAAAATCTGTATTTAAACCGTCCCAAGGTTGCGACAATGGGAGACGGTAAATTATACACACCCACTGCATGACACAATTTTTGTCCTTCTTCAAACATGATGCGTTCTACTTCTTTTTTCACTTGTTCAATGATTTCTTCAATCCTACCCGGCTGCACCCTGCCATCTTTAAGTAGCCGTTCAAGAGCCACCCGCGCAATTTCCCGCCTGACTGGGTCAAAACAGGAAAGCCTGATCACTCCTTCTTCATCTAAATCAACATCCACTCCTGTTGCTGTTTCAAATGCCCGGATATTCCGTCCTTCTTTTCCAATGATCCGACCCTTCACATCCTCATCTGGAATTTTAATAACAGAAACCGTAAATTCAGCAACATATTCGGTTGCTCCATGTCGCATTGCATCAACAAGAATTTCTCGCGCTTTGACTTCTGATTCCTCTTCTGCTTTAATTTGCGCATCTTTGATCTCTTTGGCAATGACCATTTTCATCTTTTCCTGTACCTCAGCAAGCATCTGCGTTTTTGCTTCTTCAACCGTAAGTCTACTTATTTTTTCTAATCGCTCTGTCAGCTCTCTTTTTACGTTTTCAATATCAAGAAGTTTCTTTTCAGATACAACCTCCTGATCACGAAGATGCTTCTCACGCTCGGAAACTTCACCCTCACGTTTCCCCACAATATCCATACGCCTTCGCATTTCATCTTCAGCTTCCCTTTTTAACCGAAATGCCTGATCTTTCGCCTCCACAAGCACTTCCCTTGCTTGGGCTTGCGCCATTGCAATAGCTGCTTGCGCCTGGGCTTGCATCTGTGCTTGGGCTTGCAGTAATGCTTTATTATCTTCTTTTGAAATCTTTTCTTGAATGGGTTGTTTTGGTTGTAATTTTTGAACAGTAGACACAATTTTAGGTTGTGTTACTCCTTGTTTTGACGGCTTTGCTTTAATAAGCGCTGATAAAGTTTTCAGTACATCAAACATATATTCCTCCAATGGTAAAAATATTACTAAGAAGACACGAAGAAAACTGCCGCAATTATTACGCGGATGGTGTAGGAGATATTACTAGTATATTCGTTATCATACAATCTGCTACTAATCAGTTTTTCTAAGTGACCTCTTCAGGTGTCCTCATTGTACGTCAATCCTGTCACTTCGTCAATGACACGGAAAACAACAGTTGAACTAAATCCACGGCGTTGTA
>CAYRFA010000135.1:0-1711 GCA_964423435.1 uncultured Gammaproteobacteria bacterium
TAGCTTCAATGCAACAAAAAAATACATGATGCTGTATCTTAAAGCGGCAAATGAACAAGCAATTCCAACTATTAAACAGGATGCATCAAAAACACTGCTGAAACGCTATAAAAAAGAAGAATTTTCTGTGGTTGAGCAAACAGAAATACTCAACACCATTAATTCAATATTTAGTATTCTTAATTCCGTTCTTGTTGCCATAGCTGCAATCTCTCTTATTGTCGGAGGAGTAGGAATTATGAATATCATGTATGTCTCTGTTGTTGAGCGCATCAGGGAAATTGGAATAAGACGCGCTATCGGAGCATTAAAAACCGATATTCTTTATCAATTCCTTGCAGAATCTATTCTCCTTTCTGCGTTAGGTGGTGCACTTGGACTTTTGATTGCATTTGGGGTTGTACTCATATTACGAAACTTTTTTCCTGTCTATATTGATCTTATGACCGTCGTCATTGCACTCGGAGTTTCATCTGGCGTCGGAATAATATTTGGCGTGTTCCCCGCAAAAAAAGCCGCTGACCTTTCCCCAATTGATGCAATCAGATACGAGTAGTTATAAAGCCGTCATTACAATCCCCACGAGAGTCATAAGTATTCCAACTACTTGTATTTTACTAAGTTTTTCTTTCAGAAAAACAATTGCGAGAAGAATTGTAACAACTGTCAATGCCGAAGAAATTGGAACCACAAGAATAGAATCACCAACCATCATACCAACATTTGTTGACAATACTGCAGCAGCTTCAAATATTCCGATACAAAAAAGAAGTATTTTTATTTTGTTGGATTCTTTAGAGATAGAGAGATTACGTCCAATGAGCGATACATATACAAAAACTGTAATAAGAGCAATGATCTTTATAAAAAGCGACACAGTTACCCAGTGCGCGCGCTCAAGAATATAGTCGTTCAACGGCCAATACAATGTACCGAAAATTACTGATGCGATAACAGCCTCTTTTACACCAGTTGCAAGCGTAACTGTTTTGTTTTTCAATTCCTCTATGCGAAGACCTACTAAAATTACACCAATGATAATAAGAACAATTGCACCTAATTGAAGTGATGTAAGTCGTTGCCCTAGAAAGACATATGCACACAACATAGCAATAATCGTAGCTAAATTAATCGTCGTTGAAACAATACATACATTTCCTACTTCGAATGCTTTATAAAATATAAGATACCCAAGCCCGTAAGCAATTCCAGAAATCGTGATAAGAAGCAGGGTCATCGGAGCAATAGCAAAAGATAATCCCGAAAAAAGCGCAAAAATCACTATGCAACAAAATCCTGCTATTTGCGACCAAAAGAATGTTCGAATATTTCCAATTTTTTCAGATGAGTTATTTGCTAAAAAATCAGAAGTACCCCAACCGAGCATTCCCCCAAAACCAGCAAGAACACTGACGAGTGTCTTATTCATCGTATTGCTATTATAATATAAATAGATATATGAATACACCGATACTAGAAGTACACGAGTTAACAAAGAAGTTCAACGCATTCGTTGCTGTTGATCACATCTCTTTTTCTGTGGGAGAGGGAGAAATCGTGGGATTACTTGGTCCAAATGGCGCTGGAAAAACAACGACCATTCAAATGCTTTTAGATCTTATGACGCCAACTTCCGGAACAATTTCCTATTTTTCAAAACCGTTTCCAAAAGAACGTGAATACATTCTCTCCAGAATTAATTTTGCTTCTG
>CAYRFA010000136.1:0-1693 GCA_964423435.1 uncultured Gammaproteobacteria bacterium
TCTTTGCACGGGAATTTGTACTCGTTGGTGCCGTATTATCAATCGTATTTCTTGTCTATGTTCTTTCCACAGTTGCCCCAGAAGAAGTTAAGCATAGTATTTCCAATCTGGGCATTGAAAGTGCTGGACATTTTTACAGGTACGAGGAACTTGTGGAATTTTGGTTTGAAGATCAGTGGGGACAAACACTCCTTATTCTAAGACCAATTATTGGGTCAAGAATTATTATACTTCTGGGCATCATGGAGAAACAGCGTGTTCAAGAAGCATTAAAACAATTTATTGCATATCGTGAACAGCCGGAAAAGTCATGGGTTGATAACGCCGCATCCTGGCTTTCTAAAAAAGTGCCCCTCGAGAAACCTCAATCGTAGTTATTAACCTTCATTCGTAGTAAAATACTCGTACGCCTCCGTAGTTCAACGGATAGAATAGGGCTTTGCGGAAGCTCTGATCACAGTTCGATTCTGTGCGGGGGCGCACGGTTAAGGAGGATTAGCCAAGTGGTTTACGGCGACAGTCTCGAAAACTGTTCTCCTGAAAAGGAGGCGCAGGTTCGAATCCTGCATCCTCCGCTTATGAAAATAGCAATTGCTGCAAGTATGTTTTTTCACAAAGAGATGCGCTCTGTTAAAGAAGCGTTAGAACAACGTGGCCATGTTGTTAGAGTTCCTATGGGAACAGAGGAGGAAGTACCTATTGAAGCAAAACCAGGTATTTCAAAAGATGAACTTATTGCTGCGAAGATTGAATACGATTTCATACGGAAACACTTCAAAAACATTGAGGAGTCAGATGCAATCCTCATATTAAATTATCCAAGAAAAGGAATTGGTGGATATATCGGAGGAAATACGTTTTTAGAAATGGGACATGCATTTGGATTAGGGAAGCAAATATTCGTTTTATACCCCCTTCCTGTTATGGATTATGAAGCGGAGATGCACGCAATGCAACCAGTTGTTCTTAACGGTGATGTAACAATAATCAAATAATCATGCTCTTGTAGTTCAATGGATAGAACGCGGCCCTCCGGAGGCTGTAATTGCAGTTCGACTCTGCACAAGAGCGCCACGAGTTGCTATATAGACACCAATGCATACAAGAAATGCTCCCATGAAATAGGTCAGTGTTAGATGTTCATGTAATACAATAATATTTATTGTAATCCCTCCTAATAGCTGTAAATACTCTTTCATTGAAGCAGTTGACGCTGAAACATATCGGATTGCCCACCCAAAAAGAAAAAATGTCAATATTGTTATACCAAAAACTGAATAAAGATATGTCAATAAATAATATGGTGTTGTTAATGCAGGTATCAAAAAATCTTGATGGGTTGCGATTGCTGCAAGACCAGATGCCACTGTGGTAGTGAAAAGATTGACAAATGTTGCACAAAGAGGTGAATAAGTTTTTTTCACCCCAGCAAATTTTGAAGAGACGATATAGAAGGACCAGCTTATGACAGCCCCGACGATAAGGATGTTGCCAATCAGAGATCCTCCTATTGTCTGTCTTTTTTCAAAAAGGGGAAAGATGACAATAAGCATTGCTCCTAAAAGGCCAACAAAAATACCAGCTATTTTTTGCATATTTATTGGTTCTTTGATAAGAAGGTGTGAGAGAAGAAGAGTGATAATAGGAACACTGGTGCCAATAATGACGGATGCATTAGCTGTGGTTAGAGCAA
>CAYRFA010000137.1:0-1690 GCA_964423435.1 uncultured Gammaproteobacteria bacterium
CGAAGTACACAAAAAGCAAATAATTGACATTACTGTGATAGTCGTGGAACAATGAAGATATATGGATGAACAACCTATTTCTACTCCACCTATAAATGAACCTCTTTCTTACGAAGAAACACCAATTATAAATCCTCAACCTCAGCCTTTGGCTGAAACTTTTTCTGTAAAAAAACCAAATAAAATTCTTGGGTTTTTCAAAGGCCTGCTCTTTTTTATTATTCTTTTTGTTGTTGGATTTGTATTAAGTGGGTATATCCGAGACTACTTAAGCTCAATAGCTACAAGACAGGTTGCGCCATCAGCTCCAAAATCAAACACTGATGAAAACGAATCAACAGATGCTGGTTCTTTATCATTCAAAACACCCGAGGCTACACCGACTCCAAAAACATATTCTGTGGTAAACGGATTAACACGACAACCAGTTTCTGATATTTCTTTTACGCTTCCCTCATCTGTTCTTCCTCCAATTTGTGATGGATCTGCATGCGGATCCCAAGGAACATACCTTCCGGGGGGAACCAGATTTACCATCGCCGCTCGAGGCGCTGGACAAGTATTGGCAGATTTTAGAGGAAAAATCATTAGCGATGCAGGAGGAAAATCGTTTGTTGTAAACACAACAACAATAGCTGTAAAATCTGCAACAGAATTTACGACATCTAAAGTCGGATCTACCATTGGAGGCTATGCTTTTTCCAGAATGCATGGATATATGATTGAAGTCACTGACACACTATCTCTTGAGATCAATCACTTTTCACCAAGTGGTATTACCACAGACTTTGCAGCTGACGAAATTGTTTTTAATGACATCGTAAAGTCACTGATATTTGGAGGAACACTAAAAGGAAGCGTCATACCGACAAACATCGTATATCCAACTGCTATTCCAACTATTGAACCGCTTACTCCTATTCGTTAGACTTGCGGCCAAGAGGAAATAATAAGAGGTTGATCATGTTTTCTCGGTATTTGTCCCCAAATGCTTTCTGTGACAAAAGGCATAAATGGATGAAGTAATTTCAAAATAGTTATGAGTATGTGTCGATAGTCTGCGAGCACTTGCGGGTTTTTTTTCTTAAATAACTCTTTATTTTCTTCAAGATAACTATCTGCAACGGTATGCCACGTAAAATCATAAATTGTTTGCGCCGCATCTGAGAATCGATATTTGTCAATATATTTTGTGACATCTGTAATGACACTTTGTAATTTTTTCATTATTTCTGTGTCTTTGGATTCCTCGGGTAATTCTTCTGTCACTCCTTCCATGTTCATCAAAAATAGTCGTCCAATGTTCCAAAGTTTATTTGAAAAATTGCGCATGCCGCGAACTTTGTCTTCCGATAAACTGATATCACTTCCCGGAGCTGCTCCAAACGTGAGTGCCATGCGGAGCGCATCTGCTCCGTATGTATCAACTAACGCCATCGGATTAACAACATTGCCCTTGCTTTTACTCATTTTCTGTCCATGACTATCAACAACCCTGCTATGAAGATGAATGACGTCAAATGGCGGTTTACCTGTTAAATACATTCCCATCATCATCATGCGGGCTACCCAAAAAAACAAAATATCCCACATGGTGTCTAACACTGAAGTGGGGTAAAAATATTTGAAGTCTTCTCTATCCGGAAATCCTAGAGTTGTAAGCGGCCACTGTCCAGATAAAAACCACGTA
>CAYRFA010000138.1:0-1673 GCA_964423435.1 uncultured Gammaproteobacteria bacterium
TGCAAACCGGTTGATTGTTTCCACCATGTGAACCGGAATTCTAATTGTTCGCGCCTGGTCAGCAATTGCCCGGGTAATAGCTTGTCTGATCCACCATGTTGCGTAGGTACTGAATTTATATCCTTTTCTCCAATCATATTTTTCAACTGCCCGGATAAGCCCCTGGTTTCCCTCCTGGATCAAGTCGAGAAGGCTCATGCCGCGGCCAATATATTTTTTTGCAATAGAAACAACGAGACGAAGATTAGATTCTGTCAATTTCCGTTTTGCTTTTTTGTCTCCTTTTTCATAACGCTTCGCTAAATAAATTTCATCTTCAAATTTAAGAAGCGGTATACGGCCAATTTCTTTGAGATACATCCTGACGGGATCTGATACTGGCTCAGCACTCGATGAAGCAAGCGCCTCAATTTCCTTTTCGAGCTCTTCGATACTTTTCCCTGCTTCTTTTTCAACATCTGCTGATGTGGTTTCAAACACATCGATACTGGACCGAATAAGTTTATCGTACAAAAGATCAATTTCAATAATATGATCTTCGGGTTTGGGAAAAAGAAAGAGAATATCTTCTTGGGAAATGAAGCCGTTTTCTTTCCCTTCTTTGAGAAGCTCGTCGACACTACTGATAGATTTTGTTTTTGCCATAGGTGTACCGTGAGTCTTTGTCTAATATCCGAAAAGACAAATGACTTCGATTGAACAACTGTAGTATATCAGCTTCCTTACTGTTTTTCTAGAGCAGTATATGCCTCTGTTAGCTTCACGAGCTCTTGCTGCAGCACATTGGTATCTATATCTTTACTTAATTTAATCTTTTCTGTCACATCTCGCATATTTCTACGAATGATGCTTTTTTGAACTTCTTTGAGAATTTTATTCCATTCTTTTTGATACGCATCCGGATCGTCAATAATGGTCGATATATCCCATAAATATGCTTCATCAAGAACAAGAAGCAACTCTTTTGGAAGTATTTCGGCAAACTCTGAAACAACAAACGCAGTGTCTTGTTTTAAATACGAATCTATATGTTCCATCACCCGTCGAACTCCCATGTGTTTAAGTGACGCAGTTGTCACACCACGGGAAAAATCAGCATAGAGCTTCTTTGTATCTCCTTGTAGGAGTAGTCCTAGGGCATAAAGCTCTAGTCGCTCTGGCCCGGAAATCGCAAAACTTGATTCCTTCGTATCTGCAACGGACCCACGAATCATCTCAATTGGCTTTTTCACCTTTTTGATTCCGTCAACAACAACATCTTCTGGTACATCGAATGCAACTGCCGCTTTTTTAATGTAATGACCTTGCACAATACCATTTTCTATTTTTGATAAGATGGGTAGAAGCTCTTCGCTTGCCTTTTGTTTTCCAAAGGCGCTTGTTAAATCAAATCGTTTCTTTGCTGACTCAATAAAGTAATCATAAATAGGAATTGCATTTTTAAGTGCCTTTTTGAGTCCCACTTCGTCTTCCCGCGCCGCTTCATCCGGATCTTTACCAATTGGCATAATAGCAACGCGCATATCCAGTCCTACCCCCTCAGCTACATCAATCCCGCGCCGCGCTGCCTTATCTCCCGCCATATCACTATCAAGAGCAAATATGACACGCTCTGTATACCGTTTCAAGAGATGAACGTGTCCTTCAGTTAAAGCAGAACCCTTAATTGCAAC
>CAYRFA010000139.1:0-1664 GCA_964423435.1 uncultured Gammaproteobacteria bacterium
GGTCGTAGAGGCTGTGTAGCCCTTTTTCAAGGCTGCTGCATAGGAAAACGGCTTCATGGTAGACCCCGGCTGACGGAGGCCTTGAGTGGCCACATTAAACTTAAATCCACCAGATTCTGTTGCCATATAGTCTTTTGATCCAACCATCGCAAGGATCTCTCCGGTTTTTGGATCAATGGCAACTGCTGCACCGTTACTCACCTTTAAGTTCTTCACCTTGTCAATTTCCTCTTTGACAATTTTTTGCGCTTGCTCCTGCAGTTTTAAATTTAGTGTTGTTGTCACACGTAATCCACCGGCATCTACTGTCTTTTGCCCAAATTTTTCAATAAGAAGTTCTTTCACATATGCAACAAAATGTGGTGCATTGAGGTTGGTATCTCCTGATACAAATTTCACCTGCTCAATTTGTTTTTTCAAATCTGTTTCCTGCTGCGCTGTTATATATCCATCGTCGCGCATACGACGTAAAACGTGAAGCGTACGCGCAACATACGCCTTTGGATCTTTTCCAAACGGGGAATAGAGCGATGGTGCCTGAGGAAGACCAGCAAGAATGACACACTCAGGAACTGTTAATTCGCGAACGTGCTTGTCAAAGTAATATTTTGCTGCTGCTTCAACTCCCGCTGCGGTCCCTCCATATGGAATTTCATTTAAGTACATCTGAAGTATTTCGTCTTTTTTGTATTTCCGTTCAATTTGAATAGCCAAAACCGCTTCCTTCATTTTTCTAGGTAGGGTTTGTTCCTGTGACAGCAGTGCATTTTTCACCAGTTGTTGTGTAAGCGTTGAGCCACCCTGCAAATTTCTAAATATAAAAATATTAATAATTGCCCGCACAAGTCCAGTTGTTGATAATCCTTTGTGTTTATAAAAGTCTTTGTCTTCAACCGCAATGGTTGCGTCTTTTAGCGCTTTTGGCATGTCTTCGAATTTGACCGGAATTCTATTTTGATTTTCGTAAATATCATACACAGTCTCACCAGTCCGATCGAGTATTACTGTCGATAACCCTTCAACACGACTCACCTTATCAGGTCTGGGTAAATCCTTTGCATACCATGCAAATAGAAGACCAACGAAAACAACAGCACCTAAGACACAAAAAAATGCAATCGTTGCAAGAGTGCTCATTGTTCGAAGTCTGTTTCTTGGAGATCCAAAATGTTTCTTTAATTGACGTTCTAAAAATATCGACTGCATACTGACTATTGTACGGATATGATGATGAAATTGCAAAAATAGAATATTAATCAGCCAATACGGGAAAACCGAGGTGTTTTTCAATGCGATGAACGCGCTGGGGAAGTTTCTCCATAACAATTTCCTTATGGATATCATCAGTCCAGGAAAGAATATCTCCAGTCATTTCTGTAAGATTGTTCAGAGTTTCTTGCACGTTTTTTACATCACTCTGCACAGTTTTAATATCACTTTTCATTGACTTTATATCACTTTGTACGAACTCGAGTTTTTGAACAACCTCATTATGTTGCTTTTTCATCTCTTTTTTCGTAGCAAAATTTTCTAGATCCTTCTTTGTAGCAAATACTTTCGTGAACGCTTGAAGAAGTTGAATAATATCTTTCTTTGTTAACATATGTACACTATACCCCGTGAAAAATCGACAGTCAACTGCCTATTGCACTAAAACGTGCTAT
>CAYRFA010000140.1:0-1628 GCA_964423435.1 uncultured Gammaproteobacteria bacterium
ATGAAGCGTTCTCGTTGGAATACTTCTGAATCTTCGCACAAGAAAATCAAATGAAATACTTTTATGATCCCGAATAATTGCAACAAGTTCCGCTCGTCTTGGTAAAAGCGACAATGTATCGGAAACCTGCACCTTCTCACTCTCTTCAAGACTTGTTCGAATCTGAGAAATGAGTCCTGTTATAAAAAATTCGACGAAAGACGTAATATCTTGTATATCTTTTCCAAGTTCCCGATAATAATCTTCCCGAAACTTTTCAAGATATTCCTCGACTGGTACCATACCGCCAAATCCATACCCTCCTTTGGAAAGAAGGATTGCACTAAAAAATCTCCCGACTCTTCCGTTCCCATCATCAAACGGATGGATTTTTTCAAACCAAATATGGGCAACTGCAGCGACAATCGCAGGATGCTCTTTTACGTTCTCGATCCAAGCAACTAATTCATCCAGTAATAAAAATATTTTTTGCGGAGGAGGAGCAATATACACTGCAATACCAGCCTGATTCCAAATAGCCGATTCTTCAACGCGGTAGTATCCTGCTCTATGCGATATTCCATCGAGTGCCTGCGCATGGATTTCTTTTAATAATTCCTTTGAGACAGAACGTGACACAAAGGTATCTATCTGTTCATACAAGCTCGCAAGATTAAATACTTCTCGTTTACTAATATCTTCCGATAGTTCATCTTTCTTTGTGGTTACCTCTTCTAGGGTAAGCGGATTTCCTTCAATGCGGGCCGAAAACAACGCACTTTTGAGAATTGAGGAACTTCGCTTTAAAGAAATAACTTCTTTTGCAATGGGATGCAGTTCGAAAGCTGATTTAAGAACATCAAGATTATACAAAGTACGCGAAATACTATCTGTTTTTGTAAACACTGGAGGAAATCTCATGTTTTCACTGTACAACTCATTGCAAGATATTGCAAGATGTTGCACAATGTTGCAAGATATCGCAAGATACTTACCCCGGCAGCTTCCAAATGTCTTTTTTGTGTGCAACAAGAGCTTCTTTCTCTAATGTCTGAAGAAGACCTATATAAAACATCTCGTCTTTTCCATACGTTGAACAAAGACCTTTTGTCAATTCTTTCTCTTTGTAGGACTTCTCCCGGAGTAAATCTATAATTCTCCCCCGGAAATAACGGTTTGATTGTTTAAAGGGTCCCGCAGAGCGGGATTTCGCTTTGCTCAAAATTTTTTTCTCTAATTTCAGTGCGCCATAATCCATCATTGCCTGGTGCCACTCCCAAGACTTCCCAATAGGCACCAGTTGATCAGCCAACTCCTGAATTATTTTTTCTGATTGTGGTTTATCATGAAAGAAAAAATGAGTAAGAATCTGACGGATATTTGTGTCGACCATGGCAATATCTTTCCTGAATGCGAACACTAATACTGCTCGAGCAGTATATTTACCCAAACCAGGTAATTTAGATAATAGTTGTTCGGAAATTGGAAATTTGTTGTAATATTTTTCGTGAATAGTTTTTGCAGTTTGAAGAAGATACAACGCGCGTCTGTTATACCCCATCCCTTTCCAAATTCGCAGAATATCGCCTGAAGAAGCATTCGCAAGATCCTTCACTGTCGGATATGCTTTTATGAAAACAGGATATTTT
>CAYRFA010000141.1:0-1605 GCA_964423435.1 uncultured Gammaproteobacteria bacterium
TAACAATATATAAAATAGCGGTATACAGTCCATATAAAGGAGAAATACCAAGAGCTATTATAATAGCTGGTATTGCTGACACCACCGGACCAATAGTAGGAATGATCTCCAAAATTCCGGCCACAATTGCAAGAGGAAGTGCAAATTCAATTCCTAATGCTAAAAGTCCTATGTACGATAAAATACCGACGCTCAACATGAGAATGAGTTGTCCTCCAACCCATAACCCGAGACGATGTTCAATACGAAGAAATGTATCATTCACTGCCATGGCTTGCTCCTCTCCTAAAAAACCTGAAAAAAACGTATGTGCATACTTCCGTTCAAGAAGAAAATAAAACGCAAATACGAGTACCATGAATGTCGTTGCAATATTGGAAAATATCCCAATAGTAAGCTTCAACACATTTTCCCCAATAGGGGCAAGTTGTTGCGTGATAGCGCTTACATCAACATTCCAATAAGGAATAATTTTTCCAAGAATGGTTGGAAACATATGAGTTAACTTTGTAAACTGCACGACAAGTGATGGAATAATACCCGCCAAGGATAATCCAATCACTCCAAACACAAGAATATACATTAAAAATGCACCAATGAATCGTGGGATTTTTTTGCTATCCAGCCAGTCAACAACGGGCCTTAGAGCTGCCATAACAATAAACGCAATAAACAGCAAAAAGAGAATGTCACGAATTTGTAATACTAACCAAATAAACGCAAGAAGAATCAGTGTAAAAATTATTGTTTTATGGGAAATTTCAATTTTGGATGTCATACGTTCATTTAGTATACCATGAACAAACGAGAGACTCTATGTTTTTTTCAAATCCTTTTTTTGATACATCAAACCAATGAATATCCTTATTCCGCTTGAACCATGTCATTTGACGCCTGACATATCCATGTTCATTGAATTTCCATTTCTTGATTACATCTTCCATGGTTACGTTTCCTTCGATGTAGTCTTTCCACTCCCTATATCCAAATCCACTCATTGACGGCAATTCCCATCCATACCCTTTTTTATTAAGCGATTCAACCTCATCAACCACTCCTTGCTTCACTCTTTTTTCAACCCGTTCGTCAATCCGACGATATAAATAAGAAAATGGTGCCGTTAATCCAATCCAACAAACATTGTAATTTTTTTCTTTTGGTTTATTTAATTTGGTTACCCCTGCCTTCGCGATTTCTATCTTCCGAATTAATCGATGCGGGTTATTCCAATCAGAGTCATTGAGTAACCCCCATGTGTGCGCACACTCCTCCTTCATGATTTTTTGTAATGATTCAAGAGATTGATTTACAAGTTCTTTTCGAAGCGCACTATTTGGTTTAATGTAACTTGTTGGAACTGTTTGAATAAGAGACTGGATGTATAATCCAGTTCCTCCAACGATAATCGGAAGTTTCTTTCGTCTCTTGATATCTTGAATACACGCATCTGCCATTATTTGATATTGAGAAACACTAAACGGTTCATCAGGATCAACAACGTCATACATCCAAATTGGAACTTTCCGAAGAGAAGCACGATCTTTTCCTGTTCCAATATCCATACCACGATACACTTGCCGAGAATCAGCGGATACAAGTTCTCCA
>CAYRFA010000142.1:0-1603 GCA_964423435.1 uncultured Gammaproteobacteria bacterium
ACTTATTTTATTGTTTTTATTCTGTTTACTGTCACTTATCTTGGATTATTCTATACCTCCATATTTAGTTACCAACAAGTACTCTTTTATCGAGGACTTTTATATTTAGTGCTTACAAGTCTCGCTGTGTTTGCCGGAATTTTGTTGGTTTCAATTCGATTGAAATATCGTTATTTCGAATCGATGATCGCGGCACTTGTTTTAGCTTTATCAATTCATCTTAATTTTTTTGTCGTATTTCCGGTTACATTTGAACGCTCCATTTCCATGTATTTGTTAACAACGCTTGAAAAAAGTAAAACAACATCATGCGGAGGATTGACAAAAGAGCAAATGAAAGAGGGTTTGATTAACACCTTTGTTGTTGAAAAAGATGCACTACAGAAACGGATTATTGAACAATCCATTATCAACATGATTGAAAAAAACGAAGATTGTTATACAGTGACGGATCAAGCAAAGCGATTTTTACAATTTTCCCAAACTATTAAAGCTATTTATAACATCAAATAAGAAGTGTATTTTTTCTTCCCAAGTTCCGCGAGTTTTTTTGCTCGCTCTTGTTTCATCTGAGGTGTTGGTTCGTTTATAAATTTTGCAGATGCAGTACCCGGTCTTTGAGAATAGCGAAAAATATGAAATTTTGATATAGGACTTTTATTTAGAAATTCATACGTTTCCCGGAATTCTTTTTCAGATTCCCCCGGAAATCCGACGATAATATCTGTAGCAATCAGTGTATGAGAGTTAATTTTGTGTAATTTTTTTAATTCTTCTGATAATTCCTTTGTCGTATAATGTCTATTCATGAGTTTGAGGATTGTATCTGATCCGGATTGAATTGGGATATGGAAAAAATGAACAAATCGGGGATTATCTTTATTTGTTTTGTACCACGAAAGAAATTCAGGAGTGATACTCCATGGGTGAATGGAACCAAAACTTACTCGATCAACTTTTGTTTGCGTAAGTATTGAATCAACAAGTTCCGTAAGCGTTTCTCCGGTATCTTTTCCAAAGTATTCAGTATTAATTGCTGTTAAAATGACTTCTTTTATTGGAATAGTCGTGTCTTGTATTTTTTTTATAATATCAGCGATTTTTTGTGACGTTGCGTGTCCGCGGGTAAACGGCACAATACAATACGAGCAATATCTGTCACACCCATCCTGGATTTTTACCATCATTTTTCCGGATTTTAAAAATTTATCATAGGTACTATTGTCATCCCGGACAAGCGAAGAGCGATCAGGGATCCCAGTATAATTCTTAAGTAACTTTACTATCGTATTTTTCTCTTTATTCTCTATCCAATAATCAACTTCTTTAAGAAGCGTGTTATTTTTCATCCACAATGTTGCAGAACAACCGGTAGCAACGATTTTTGTTTTAGGATATTTTTTTCGTATTTGATAGATATGCTGTCTGACTTCCCGTTCCGCTTTTCCGGTCACTGCACAGGAGTTGATGATATAGAATGTTGGATGTTTCTCATTCCATGAAAACCCTGCATCCATAAGTTGTTTGTCTAATATTTGTTTTTCCGCTTCGTTGACGCGGCACCCAAAAGAGAAACTCATAAAAGACGATTTCATGAAGCTTA
>CAYRFA010000143.1:0-1555 GCA_964423435.1 uncultured Gammaproteobacteria bacterium
ATGGAGTTTCCGGAAGCACTTGAGGAGCTAGCCCAGCGCGCTGGAGTAACCTTAACAAAGAGAAAATCAGACTCACCTGAACGGAAATTGAAAGAAACACTTTTTGAAATTAATCACATGGCGAGTGAATTTTATCACTATCTATTAACCAAACATCGTTTAGGAGAAAAAGCGCTTCTGTATCTTCGTAATCGTGGAATTACAGATAAATCAATCCGGACATTTTCACTCGGGTACAGTCCGAATAGTTGGGAAGGGGTATATCGATTTTTGAAGAAAAAACAATACGATGATGCGCTATTAGAAAAGGCAGGATTGGTTCTACCGGGAAATCGCGGAATGTATGATCGATTTCGCGGACGACTCATGTTTACACTTCGCGATCATAAAGGAAACATTGTTGGATTTTCAGGGCGGGTTCTGGATCCTGCTATTAAAGAAGCAAAATATATTAATACATCTGAAACGCCTGTATATAGCAAAAGCAATGTGCTTTATGGTCTTGACGTAACACATGATGCAATCGTGAAAGCAGGCGAAGCAATTCTCATGGAGGGGGAAATTGATGTCATTTCTTCTTTTCAAGTAGGTATATCAAATGTTGTTGCGATTAAAGGTTCGGCATTGACTGAAGGACATGTTCATCTGCTCAAGCGTTATGCAGAAAGAGTTGTTTTTGCACTTGACGCTGATATGGCAGGGGACAAGGCGGCCAGACGAGGAATTGATGTTGGAGAAGGAGCAGGACTGGATATGCGGGTTGCCATTATGCCAATTGGTAAAGATCCGGATGAAGCAGCGCGGGAAGATGAGGTGGGGCTCAAAAAGGCGCTCAAAAACGCAATTCCTATTTATGATTATTTTATCGAATCAGCAAAGAAACGATTTGATTTAACCAGCGCCTTCGGAAAACAAAAGGCAAGCGAAGAGCTCCTTCCTATATTATCAAAAATTGAAAATGGTATCGTGCAAGGGCACTATATAAAAAAAGCAGCAGTTGCCTTTGATGTGTCAGAAGATATCATTATTGATGGAATAAAAAAGGTGAAGCGCCCGATAGAGATGATCCGTAGATCAGTTGTAGATATAAAAGAATCAAATTTTGCGATTTCCGGACCAGAGCGATTGGAGTTGTATATGTTAGGGCTCTTTTTGCAGGGAGATACAAAAAAATTGTATGCTGACTTTTTACATGTGGTGGTAATAGCTTCTTTGAAACATATGGGTGTACGCCGGGTTATGGAGCAAATAGATTCATATATTAAGCAAGATACAGTGTTTGTAGTTTCAGAGTTTGCTAAAACCATTCCAAAAGAATTACTTCCGGTTCTTGATGAAGCATATTTATGGGATATATCGACTATTGTTGATGACCCAGATGCATATCAAAAAGAATGGAATAAGATTCTCAAAGAAGTACAAAAAAGCATTATTCGAAGAAGTATGCGTGATGTAACGGAAAAGATAAAAGTAAGTAAAGATGAAGACGCGGGAGCGCTTCAGCAAGAGCTCGTGAAGCTAACAGAGGCATATACTGCTCTAGAAAAACAGTAAG